>NZ_JBNGOY010000001.1:0-220214 GCF_050589805.1 Carboxylicivirga fragile
GAAAATCACCATTTTGGTTTTTCTCCAAAATGGATGAGATACTATATCGCTATGCATTTGGGCTTAATTTTTATTTCAAATGCATAGATTGGGTTTAAGGCAAGATTGGATGACAATTAAGCACTCTTGTCGTTGACAAAAAGAGGGCTTCTTTTTCTTTATTAAAAATCTTTTGTCATCTTTACGCTTCGTAATAAAAATATGAATCAACGATCAGCCATAGAAACGCATTATTTGAAATTATTAGGGGTAACCTTAGTATTTTCAGCTGCGTGTATTGGTAATAGTTCACAAAAGGATAATTCATCGTTTGCCATTAACGAGGTAAGGGAGATTATTCTAGATCAGATTCAGCATTTGGGGGTTAGTAATTATTCCGATGTCATTGATTGGGAGCTAGCGCTCGGTGATGTGCCATCGGTTGATGTTAACTGCCAAAGTTTTGGCTTGACTACCTCAGTTATAGATGTTGTTCAAGTTTCAAACGCTAAAATAAAGCAGCTCTATAGCTTATTAGAAGAACCGATTCATTTGCATCATTCCTTGAAAGAAAATGCGTCGGGTATTCAGTTTAATAGTGTCTGTTATTTAGATAGTTATTCTTCATTATCTAATCCTTCACGTGCAGGTCCTTCTGCTTGTTTTATTTAAAACAATAAGTAATTACTTATTGTACATTTTTCGATTAAAGCTCTCATCGCGGAGCAAAGTTTACACAGTATATAAAAAGACTACATATTATGGCATTAGCTAAGTTTTTCTCTAAAATTATAGGGAATAAATCTGACAGGGATATGAAGGAGGTACAACCTTTGGTAAATAAAATCAAAGAGGCTTATCCATCTATCGAGAAATTAAGTAACGATGAATTACGTCAGAAAACACTTGATCTTAAGGATCAAATAAAGGGATCTATTAAGTCTGATGAAGAGCGAATCGCATCTTTAAAGGCACAGATTGAAGAAGGCAAAGTTGCAGTTGCGGATCGCGAAAAGATATATGACGAGATTGATAAAATTGAAAAGGACATTGTTGGTAAACTTGAAGCGGCTTTAACCAAAGCATTACCAGAAGCTTTCTCGATTGTAAAAGATACGGCTCGACGATTCACTGAGAATGACACCATTGAAGTGCTGGCATCCGAAAGTGATAGAGATTTATCTGCCTCGAAAGATTTTGTTGCTATTGAGGGTGATAAAGCGATTTATCAAACATCATGGTTGGCTGGCGGTACTGAGGTTTCGTGGGATATGATTCACTACGATGTTCAGCTATTTGGTGGTGTTGTACTGCATAACGGTAAAATTGCTGAGATGGCAACTGGTGAGGGTAAAACACTTGTTGCAACCTTGCCTGTATTCCTAAATGCTCTTGCAGGCAAAGGAGTTCATGTGGTTACCGTTAATGATTACCTGGCCAAGCGTGACTCGGAGTGGATGGGGCCAATCTACCAATTCCATGGTCTGTCAGTAGACTGTATTGATAAGCATCAGCCAAACTCTACGGAAAGACGAGCCGCATATCAGGCAGACATTACATTTGGTACCAATAACGAATTTGGTTTTGATTATCTGCGCGATAACATGGCCATCTCACCAGACGACTTGGTGCAACGTGTACATAACTATGCCATCGTCGATGAAGTCGATTCGGTTTTAATTGATGATGCTCGTACGCCTTTAATTATTTCTGGTCCGGTACCTAAGGGTGATGATCAGTTATTCTCGGAGTTGAAGCCGAAAATTGAAAAGGTAGTTGATGCTCAAAAGAGTTTGGTTACAAAAGTATTGGCCGAGGCCAAGCAAAAGCTGAAGTCAAGTGATAAAAAGGAGCAAGAAGAAGGTTCTTTGTTATTGTTACGTGCTTTTAAAGGTTTGCCTAAGAATAAAGCGATCATTAAGTTTTTGAGTGAGGTTGGTGTTAAAGCCGGCATGCTTAAAACGGAGAATTTCTACATGCAGGAGAATAGTAAGAATATGCATGTGGTGACTGATCCTTTGTTTTTTGTGATCGATGAAAAAAACAATTCCATTGAATTAACCGAAAAAGGTTTGGATTTAATTACTGGTTCAGGTGATGATCCAGAATTCTTTATTTTACCTGATGTTGGTTCAGATATTGCAATCCTTGAGAAATCAGACTTACCTGAGGCAGAAAAGCTGAAGAAAAAGGATGAGTTTTTACAGAATTTCTCCATTAAGTCGGAACGTGTTCATACCATTAACCAGTTATTGAAGGCATATACCTTGTTCGAAAAGGATGTGGAGTATGTGTTGATGGATAACAAGGTTAAGATTGTAGATGAGCAGACTGGTCGTATCATGGAAGGTCGTCGTTATTCGGATGGCTTACACCAGGCGATTGAGGCTAAGGAGAAAGTGACCGTTGAAGCGGCTACTCAAACATACGCTACCATTACCTTGCAGAATTATTTCCGTATGTACCACAAGTTATCTGGAATGACTGGTACTGCCGAAACAGAAGCAGGTGAATTATGGGATATCTACGAATTGGATGTGGTGGTTATTCCTACCAATCGTCCGATTGTTCGTAAGGACATGGAAGATATCGTGTATAAAACCAAGCGTGAAAAATACAATGCCGTAGGCGAGGAGATCATCCGTTTGGTTGAGGCAGGTCGTCCGGTGTTGGTAGGTACTACTTCGGTTGAAGTGTCGGAGTTGCTAAGTCGTACACTAAAGATACGTGGTATTAAACACAATGTACTGAATGCGAAGTTGCACCAGCGTGAAGCTGATATTGTAGCTGACGCAGGTACAGCTGGTGTTGTTACTATTGCAACCAATATGGCTGGTCGTGGTACCGATATTAAATTATCGAAAGAAGTAAAAGATGCAGGTGGTTTAGCCATTGTAGGTACCGAGCGTCACGAGTCACGTCGTGTTGATAGACAGTTACGTGGTCGTGCAGGTCGTCAGGGAGATCCGGGTTCGTCTCAGTTCTTCGTGTCCTTGGAAGATGATTTAATGCGTTTGTTTGGATCTGATCGTATTGTGAAATACATGGATCGTCTTGGATTAGAAGATGGCGAGATGATTCAGCACAGCATGATTACCAAATCCATTGAGCGTGCTCAGAAGAAAGTGGAAGAGAATAACTTCGGTATTCGTAAGCGTTTGCTTGAATATGATGATGTTATGAACTCGCAACGAGAGGTGATTTATACCAAACGTCGCCATGCCTTATACGGTGAGCGTATTCAGCTTGATATTTCGAACATGGTGGCTGATACCTGTGCTGACATTGTTGGAGAGTATCAAGAAAGCGGAGATTACGAAGGCTTTAAGTTAGAATTGATTCGTGTATTCTCATCTGAATCACCATTTGAAGAGGAAGAATTCTTGAAAGGCCGTGCTGATGATCTTTCAGAGCAGTTATTTGCGAAAATGTGGGATGCCTACCTGCGTAAAGGTGAGATAATTGCCAAACAAGCCAATCCTGTTATTAAGGATGTATACGAAACAAAAGCTGAGCTTTATAAGAACATTGTGGTGCCTATTAGTGATGGACAAAAGGTTTATCAGATTACTACAAATCTTAAAAAAGCTTACGATAGTGAATCAGTTGAATTGGTTCGTTCATTTGAGAAGAGTGCGATGTTGATTACCATTGATGATGCCTGGAAGGAGCATTTACGTGAATTGGATGATTTGCGTCAAGCGGTTCAGAATGCTTCGTACGAGCAAAAAGATCCATTATTGATTTATAAATTTGAGTCATTTGGCTTGTTTAAAACAATGATTGGCTTAAATAATAAATCGGTGGTTTCATTGCTGGCCAAAGGCCATATTCCTATTCAGAATGCGGATGGTGTGCAAGAGGCGCAGGAGCGTAAACGACAAGATTATAGTCGTATGAAAGCTCGTAAGGATGAATTCTCGCGTGGTGGAGCTCCGGGAGCACCTGGTGAAGGGCCTAAAAAGCCAGAACGTATCGAGCCAGTTCGTGTAGAGAAGAAAGTTGGTAGAAACGAACCTTGTCCATGTGGTAGTGGTAAGAAATACAAACAATGCCACGGTAAAGAACTTTAATTTTAGATATAAGACATAAGTATCAAGACAAAAGATCGACTAGATGATTGTCTTGATACTTGATACTAAATTCTTGATACTATATTACTATGTTATTAAACTATATCAATTGGAATGTCGATCCTGAAATATTTAGTTTTGGATTTATATCAGTACGCTATTACGGCTTATTTTTTGCCATTGGTTTTATGTTGGGATATTACATCCTAGAAAAGATGTTTAAATCGGAAAACCTGCAGCAAGAGTGGTTGGATAAATTATTCATGTATGTGGTTATTTCTACAGTGGTTGGTGCTCGACTAGGGCATGTTATCTTTTATGGATGGGATTACTATTCGAAAAACCTAGGTGATATCATTAAGATTTGGGAAGGCGGTTTGGCTAGTCATGGAGGAGCCATTGGAATTATAACGGCCATCTATTTCTATTCGAAGTATGTTACTCGTAAAAACATGTTATGGACGCTTGATCGCTTAGCAGTTCCAGTTGCTTTAGCAGCTATGTTCATTCGCTTGGGTAATCTTATGAACTCGGAGATATACGGTCATGTAACAGATTTACCATGGGGTTTTATCTTTGAGCGTATGGGTGAGACAGAAGCCAAGCATCCAACACAGATATACGAAGCACTTTGTTACTTGCTTACCTTTGTTGTATTGTTTTTTAGTTATTGGAGAACCAAGGCTAAGGATATGCAAGGTTTGTTATTTGGAATTTACCTAATTGGTATTTTTGTGTCGCGCTTCTTCATTGAATTTGTTAAAGAAGATCAGGAAGCATGGGAAGCAACTATGACGCTTAATATGGGTCAGTGGTTGAGCATTCCATTTATTCTGGTGGGGGTATATTTGATTTTTAATGCGTTAAGGAAAAAAATATAACAAGACCTATTTGTAGTTTAAAGGCCGAAATCGTTATGACTTCGGCCTTTTGTTTATGGATTATTCTTCAGCCTTTTCGTTATAATAACCAATAGGCAGAATATAGAGAGGCTCTTCTTCTGTTGGAAGGTTTATGATGTTGCTAACTTCTTCATCATTAAAAGCCCCAATTGCGCAAGTCCCAAGTCCTAAACTTTGTACCTGCAAGTATACATTTTCGGCTGAGTGTCCCAGATCCATGCATACGTATCGTTCTCGGCCACGATCACCATATTTGGAGGTACACCTTTCAAAGATGGCTGAATATAAAAGAACTGCTGGTGCTTCTTGAATCATTAGTTGATCATATGAAGCAATACATAATTCGTGCCTTAAATCTGCTGAATTTAGTTTTAATAGTTTGTGTCCATTTGGAAGAAATTTATACAACCCCTTTTTTAATCCATCTACATTGCCAATTAGAACATATATATCTAACGGATATCTTGCACCAGCTGAAGGTGCTGTTTTTAAGCCGCCTCTAAGAAATTCAGGCTCTTCTATAGCTTGAGTTATGCCATATGCCGACCAAAGTACTTGAGATAATTGTTGGGCTGTTATGGCCTGAGAGCGATAATCGCGTTGAGATCTTCTGTTTAACATGCTTTCTTCCACTGAAATATTGCTTGTAAACTCTGGAGTTGGTAATTGATAAGTTTTATCATCGAGTTTTTCAAGCTTTTTGCTTGCTTGTGTATTCGTATTTGCACTAGCCTTGCTTTCGGCAATAACTTCAACCTGATTACTCGGAATGCGAAAAATTAGGATTATAATAACCGAAATTAAAAGTAGGTTCATTAATTCACTAAATCGAAGTTTCTTCATGATTGTATTATTTTTTACGTAATAGTTCTAGAGTAAATCCTGTTGGGCATAGATATTTGCACCATGGTTTATTTATGATTGTTGAAAATAAGAGAATGCAAACAAAGAAGAAGAGCATGATGGTTGAGGCAATGTTGAACCTAAAAGCAATAAAGGGTTCCGTTTTTGATAGATCAAGACTCCATCCTGTGAGTAGTGTACCCATTATTATTAGAAAATAAACCTTCCTTATTAATTTTAGAGTATTGCTACTTCGATTTCCAATATTCACTTTCTTATTCGGTAATTTGTAACACAATTCTTGTATGGAGCCCATAGGGCATATATGCTGACAATAAATGTTCTTATTAGTAATAATTGGAATTAAGATGCTTATAGCCAAAATGATAAGCCAAATTAACTGATTTTCAGTGTTTATTCCATTAATAAGTCCATTATACAAGGAGGTTTGGGTCAACATTGTACTTGACCAGAAACCAAAAACTATTACGTTTAATCCTAGTAATAATAACCTATATTTCCTGAATTTAAGAGGTGAAAAAAAGCTAAGCAAAGCGAGCACTAAAAGGCAAATCTGAATAATATATTGAAATAGATTCTTGCTTCGCCATTGATTACTTTGATGTGGTAAATCTAATTCTAACAATCTATTCATACCTTCAATCGTGTTGTGTAAGTTCTTTGATATGGCATCGGAGGTTTGTGTAGCACCGCTTATTGCATCAATATTGAACTTTGTAATCTCTAGAATTGAGATGTTGTTCCATGAGTCGAAAAAATTTCGTTTTCTTAATATTTCTACAAAATCACCCGTTTCTTTATTTGGTAGAACAATAATACCCTTGATAACAAATGAAGTATCCATTGCAACAATAATCGGAACTTTGCCATTGTAACCTCTTACGTAAGGCGAATAATAGGCAGAGTGCCCTAAGTAACCCAATGTCTGATCTTTATGGTTAGCAACATGAAATGCGCCATATGATTGAATGGAAGTAGTCTTGGGGAATACTTTTTTCGCTTGATCAATTGTAATATCGTAGCTTTCTTTTTGCTCAAAATCAAAAAATGTATTGCCAAATATTCGATTTTGGATTAAGGCAATTGCAAATAAGAACAAAAGAGGGAATAATAGAATATAGATTGTTTTAATGGGATGATACTTCATAGTAGTACTGTATCAGAATATTACATTGGCGCATACAAGATACTTAATTAAAAGGCTTTATGCAATTGCCTAATTAAAGTATACCGACCTATGGATTGGACGAGAACATCGTTTCTTCCTTAAATTAATTACTTTTGCAAGCTTAAATTACTTCATGCGAATATTCGATAACTTAAATAAAGCAGAGGCAAAAACCTTTCGTTTGCACCTTTTCTATAGTTTGATGGAAGGCATTGCTAATGGTGCTTTAATACTTAATGAGTTTATTTTCATTAAGTCATTGAAAGGTTCCAATGTGCAATTGGCTTTTCTATTTCAGTTTAGCATGGTGGTGTTTTTGTTTGCTATGCTGGCCAATGAAGTCATGCGTCGTTATACGAATCGAAAGCTCTTATTGCGTATTACAAGTATTGTTACGCGTTTGCCTTTGCTAGGATTTGCTTTCTTTCCAAATGTAACTGGAGAAGGAATAGAGCCCATTTATCATTACTTATTCCTTGGGGTCTTTCTTTTGTTCTATACCTCTAAAATTGCGGTCATACCTTCCATCAATCAATATTTAAAGGGAAATTATCGTCACGAGAATTTTGGACGCTTATTTGGGTACGCCACCACAGTGAATAAGATATGTATAATGACTTCCACTTTTGTTGTAGGCTTGTTATTAGATTTTAACCCAAATTCTTATAAATGGTTTTATCCATTAGTTGGTGTCTTGGGGATTATCTCGGTATTTCAGCTTACCAAAATGGATTTTGTTCAGAAAGCAGAACTTGTGACAACACCAATTTGGCATACACTAAGTTCTTCATTTAAAAGGATATTTGCTATCCTAAAAGAGAATAAACCCTTTCGTCATCTCGAGTATGGTTTTATGTTGTATGGTTTCGCCTGGATGAGTACGCATGCGGTGATTACCATTTTTTATAAGGAAGCATTGGATTTAAACTATTCTTCGGTAGCCTTTTATAACAATGCCTTTAACCTCGTTGCCATTGCCTTTCTGCCTCTTTTTGGTAAGTTAATTGGTAATCGCGACCCGCGCCGTTTTGGCATCATTACTTTTGGTGCCTTGTTGTTGTTTATCTTCTTTACTGGCGCTACGGAGTATTATCCTTATTTTACCGAAATATTGGGTATTAAGGTCTACTATGTATTGTTAATTGCTATTTTCTTCAACGGTATTTTTATGGGCAGTATGCCTATTTTATGGGGCATTGGTAGTAGTTATTTCTGTAAGTCAAACGAGGCTGCCGATTACCAATCAGTCCATATGTTTTTAACGGGTGTTAGAGCTATGTTTGCCCCAATTATTGGTATTCAACTTTACGAGATGTATGGCTTTAGTATGACTTATCTAATTGGCATTGCATTGTTGGTAATAGCCATTGCGCTAATGATTTATTCAGAGAAGTTCTTTCCAAAGAAGTGAGCTTATTTGAATGTTGGTAATGGGGAATTGATGATAGAAAATACCTCTGCAATAAGCATACTGATTCGCTGAGTTTTATAATCAAACGCAGAATGACTTTGTGCTCTTTGTGAAAAAGCTCTTTGTGTCCCTTTGTGGTAAAAATAACCACTAAGAACACAAAGGTTCTCACTAAGGCGCACAAAGAAAAGCATTATTTTAAGTATGATTGTAAAAGCTTATATTTAAACGTTCATTGTTAAACCATAAATATTCGATTGATGAGATTTTTAACTATAGCACTTGTACTCTTTCTGTTTGTAGCTTGTCAGGTGGAAAAGAAAACAGAAAACAAACCGTCTTACCAATTCTATTTGGGTACCTACACCGATGGTGATGCACAGGGTATTTATAAGTGCAGTATGACATCGGATGGTGTGATTAAGGAGATTAGAGTAGTAGCCAAAAGTAATAACCCTTCATTTTTGGCCTTTGATGCGGATAAGAAACATCTGCTTGCTGTCAACGAAGTTAGTCAGAATGGTGTGGGTACGGTGGAAGCTTATCGGATAAAGAAAGATACGCTGGAGTATATAAGTAAATCGAGTAGTGGAGGAGCTCACCCTTGTCATATATCGCTTAGTAAAGATGGAATAGTAGCTGTTTCGAATTACAGCGGCGGAAATATTGGCTGGTTGCGCATTGGACAAGATGGCAAATTGTCTGAATTATTACATCTTAGCCAGCATAATAATGCGGATGATACAAGTGTGTTATCACATGCGCATTCAGCCTGGTTTTTGGAAGGAAGTCAAGAGGTGATGGCCGTAGATTTGGGAACGGATGAGCTTTGGCAATACAGTTTTGCATTAAATGACGATTCGTTAAATGTTACCTTGCTAAATAAACATAGTTTGGCGAAAGGAGCAGGGCCACGCCATATGGCAGAGCACCCTAATGGAAAATATTTGTATGTGATAAATGAATTGAGCAATTCGATAACAACACTTAATAAGAATGAACGGGGAGAATGGCAAATAGGTGCTTCTATATCAACCTTACCTGCCGATTTTGACGGAGAGAGTTATTGTGCCGATGTTCGCATTAGTGCTGATGGGCGCTTTCTTTACGGCTCAAATCGTGGACATAATAGTATAGTGATATTTAGCATCGCTAATGATGGTAGCTTGAAGTTGCTTGCACATGAATCTGTTCGCGGCGATCACCCTCGTAATTTTTCACTCACACCCGATGGAGAGCTCTTGTTAGTTGCCAATAAAAACACGAATAATATCGTGTCATTTAAGCGAGATAAAACATCCGGTTTGCTTGAACTTGCTAGTGAAATCAAAACACCATCTCCGGTATGTATACTGTTTGAGTAATTTTTACTCGTGAATGAAAAGTACCTACTCGGGAGTCGTAAGTACATGCTCTTGTATCGTAAGTACGCACTCGAAAGCCTCAAGTACATGCTTTTGGGTGTTGAGTACGCAGTCTGGAGTTAAAAGTGCGTACTCGAGAGTTGTAAGTACTTACTTCGGTGCCATAAGTACAGACTTGCTAGGGTAAGTACCCCGGGGCGCGACTTTTAGCAAGCTGCCAGTAGTCGCACTCCGGGTATAGAATATAGAGTCGTTTCATTAAAAATTACTTAACCTAAACCTTATAAATAGAATGTTACAGTTATTTAAGCATCAATTAAGAGAACAGATGCGTTCTGCTTTATGGCAGAAAAGCTTGGTGATAAATATATTCCTTGCCATACTTGCAGTCTACTTTTGTTTAAACTTTATTGCTATTGGCTTATTTGCCGATAAATATATTCTTGAGTTTTACCCCAAAGGTGATGTTGTCGAGGTTTTTACCCGCATGTTATTTTATTATTTCACGTTAGATTTGATATTCAGATTCCTGTTTCAGCCAATTCCAAAATTAGCGATTCAGCCCTACCTAACATTACCCATTAAGAAAGCTAAGCTCTTGCGATATCCCATATTAAAGAGCAGTTTTAGTTTTTTTAATATAATGGCGCTGTTAATGTTTTTGCCATTTTACTTTAAAACGGTACTGAGTGCCAATAGTCCTGGTTTTAGTTTCATTTGGATAGTTACTGTATTGGTGTTGGTAGCTACCAATAATTACCTTAATTTTTCGCTCAAAAAGTATTTTTCAAAGAAACCTCTGCTAATATTTCTTTTTCTCTTATTAATTGTAGTATTACTTTATCTCGATTATTTGAAAGTGCTTTCCTTGTCCGATTACTTTTTATACGCGTTTTACTTTGTGTGCAATTCACCAATTCTTGTTGTTATACCACTTGCCATTATGTTGCTAAGTTATTTTGGGGCGTATCTGATGCTGAAAAAAAATGCATACATCGAGGATGTTGGAGTTAATAAATCAAGAGCGACAAATAGCTTTTCTTTCTTAGATAAATATGGAGAAATAGGGCAGTTATTGCGATTAGAGATTAAATTAATCTTCCGTAATAAGCGACCAAAATCACTTTTTTATACAAGTTGTTTCTTTTTATTGTATGGTTTTATGTTTTATGCTAACGATACCTGGGAAGGCTCATTTATGTACAGTCTCTGTGCTATTTTCCTAACTTCAAATTTGGCGCTATTTCATGGTCAATATATGTATATGTGGGACAGTTCTTTTTTTGATGTGTATTTGGCAAATAATGTGTCCACATACAATTATATTAAGGCAAAGTATCTTTTGCTGAGCATCGGATGTGTAATATGTTTTGTACTGACCTTGCCTTACATATTCTTCGATTACCAAATTGCCTACTTACACCTTGCATTTGTTTTGTACAATGTGGGTGTGTCAACTGTTCTGATGTTGTATATAGGTACTTATAATAAGTCATTTATCGATTTAGGTAAAGGACAGTTTATGAATTACGAAGGAACTGGTGCAGCTCAATTCTTGTTAATGCTGCCTATAATGGGCTTTCCCTTTGTTATATATCAGTTTCTTAAGTTGATTGATCTACTCGATTTTTATTACCTGATAATAGGAGCAATTGGGGTTCTAGCAATTGTATTTCATAATCAGCTCTTGCAATTGGTGCTTAATCAATTTGAAAAAAGAAAGAGTATAATGGCAGTTGAATTTAGAAAAAAATAAAACCATGATAGAATTATTTGATCTACAAAAAGTATATGGCGAAAAGATTGCCTTGTCGGTTGATGCTTTAAAAATTAATAGTAATGAGTGCGTTGGTTTGGTGGGTAATAACGGAGCCGGAAAAACAACGATGCTGAGTTTGGTACTTGATTTAATAAAGGCCGACAAGGGATATGTCACATCAAAGTCGGTGAAAGTGTCGGGTAGTGATACATGGAAGACTTATACTGGTTCATTTTTAGATGAGCGATTTTTGATTCCATTTTTATCGCCCCAGGAGTATTTAGAATTTATAGCCAGCTTGCATGGCAGAAATAAGTCGGATGTAGAAGTCTTTTTGCAGGAAAATGAACGCTTCTTTAATCATGAAGATTTCACGGGGAAGTATATTCGTGAATTATCTGCAGGAAATAAAAACAAAGTTGGGATTTTAGCAGCCATTTTATTTAAACCGGAAATCCTGATTCTTGATGAGCCATTTTCAAACCTGGATCCAAGTTCCCAAGCCTGGTTAAAAATAAAACTTAAAGGATTGCAGGAGGCGGGAACTACTTTGTTAATTTCAAGCCATGACTTAAACCATGTAACAGAAGTTTGTAATCGAATTATTCTTTTGGAAGAGGGAGGCGTTAAAAAAGATATTTATACAAAAGCCGAAACACTTCCTGAGCTAGAGGCTTATTTTAACGTGTAAGTTATGGAGCGGCTCTATTACCTTCCGGGGTGCGATTTTTTACAAGCTGTGAGTAGTCGCACTCCGGGTAATGCACTATGGAGTGGCTCTCTTTTATAAACTGCCAATTAAAAGCCGCCCCTTTCGGACTCCGGACTTCCAGTAAGATACATTAAGGTAAGACTCTGCGTTGCGCCCGGAATTACCAGTATTCTTGTTGCTTTTCCCTAAAGGCTTTCGTAACTTCTTGGATTTAATGATCCAAATCCCTAATGATGCACTTCGAAACAGGCCATTTATATCATGTTTACAACCAAGGTAATAATAGACAGGCTATTTTCTATAAAGCTGACAATTATCTGTATTTTCTAAATAAAATACGCTCTCACATTATACCGTATTGTGATATTCTGGCCTGGTGTTTAATGCCAAATCATTTTCATTTGATGGTAAGGGTGAATAAGTTGGAAGCAGAGATTCAAAGTCCGAGTACGACACGTAGTCGCACCCGGACTGAAAACGCAAGAATTGATTTGCTGCAAAAATCAAACTCATCGGATGACTTTTTGCAAGATGTAAATAGTCATCCGATGAGTAAGGGAAGAGCCATAAATCAATCCATTGCCATATTACTACGTTCTTACACCCGAGCTATAAACAAACAGGAAGGATTAAGTGGTTCGTTGTTTCGCCAAAAAACTAAGGCTGAATGTTTAACTTATGCCGATGGTATTCAACCGTCATTTTATGATAGCCATGCAGGAACAATTATTAATGTTGAACAAGCCGAAAAACAGTACCCTCAACTTTGCTATTCGTATATATTGAATAATCCTGTAAAAGCTGGTTTGGTAGCTAAAACTGAAGATTGGGAATATTCATCGGCTAAGGATGTAAAGAGTGTGCGTAATGGTAGTTTAATTAATAGGGAGGTGATTATGGAGTTTGGGCTGACTTTTTGACTAGTCCGAGCGGGACTAAAAGTCGCATCGGGAATGACTGAAACTCATCCGATGACTTTTACAAGCTGCCAATAGTCATCGGATGAGTATACTTTGCCGAGCAGCTCTTTCAGTCTCCGGACTTTCTCCTTCGGACTTATATTTAACTTCTTCCTTAAAAAACTATCTTTGCCCTCTTAAATTTTATAGCAATGAGTGCAGAACAAATGTTTTATCTGATTATAGGAATTATTAGTGTGCAGTTTGTTTTTGAGCAATGGCTCGATTATTTGAATAAAGGCCGCTGGCAAAGTCCTATTCCATCGGAATTAGAAGGTGTTTACGATGACGATAAATATAAAAAGCAACAAGCCTATCAAAAGGCCAATTTTGGCTTTGGTATGCTTAGCGAGTTTTTCAGTTTCGCTCTGATGATGGCGGTATTATTCGGCGGTGGTTTCGCCATTGTTAATGGCTGGGTAATGCAATGGAGCGATTCTGTAATTGTACAGTCCATCTTGTTTTTTGCCGTTATCGGAGGTATTTCAACCGTTCTTAATTTGCCCTTTAGTATTTATGGTACTTTTGTTATCGAAGAGCGTTTTGGTTTTAATAAAACCACGGTTAAAACATTTGTTTTAGATGCCATTAAGTCCATGCTACTAACAGCTCTTATTGGTGGACCCTTATTGGCTTTAATAATTTGGCTTTATGCCTCGGCAGGTTCATTGTTTTGGTTCTATGCCTGGTTGGTGAGCAGTGCTTTTATGATTTTTATGACCATGTTTTACACAACTCTCATTCTTCCACTTTTTAACAAGCAAACGCCTTTGGAGGCTGGAGAATTACGTGAAGCGATTGAGTCTTTTTCAGCGAAAGCAGGTTTTAAGCTTGATAATGTGTTTGTGATGGATGGTTCAAAGCGCAGCACCAAGGCCAATGCTTTTTTTAGTGGTTTGGGAAGCCGCAAGCGCATTGTGTTGTATGATACTTTGATCAATGATCTATCGACTGAAGAGATTGTGGCTGTATTGGCGCATGAAGTAGGGCATTATAAGTTGAAACATACCCTGTGGGGCACAATAAATGGCGTGTTGCAAACGGGTGTCATGTTGTTTCTTTTTGGTTTAGTGGTTAATTCACCATTGTTGTCGCAGGCTTTGGGTGTGAACCAACCAAATTTCCACATTGGTCTATTAGTTTTTGGCATTTTGTATTCGCCAGTATCCTTTCTTACTGGTATGTTCATGTCGCTTTTCTCACGAAAAAATGAATATGCTGCCGATGCTTATGCGGCCAGTTTTGGTTTAGGCGATGCATTAATTAGTGGTTTAAAAACCATTTCAGGTAATGCCTTGAGTAATTTAACGCCGCATCCAACATACGTATTTTTTCATTATTCACACCCGCCGCTTTTACAGCGAATTAAAGCGATAAAGGCTAAATAGCTTAAAGGAACGGTTCTTTATAACCATATTACCAATAGAGAACCGTTCCCTAGAACTAACCACTCTGGACTTCGGACAGCGGACTTATCTCAATCGGACTTCAGACTAATTGCAAAAAAAATGAAACTCGAAATAATAACCATAGGTAACGAATTACTGATTGGTCAGGTGGTTGATACCAACTCGGCTTGGATGGGGCAGACCCTCAATAATGAGGGCTTTGAAGTGGGGCGCATAACCTCCATTGAAGATGCCGCAAATGATATAAAATCTAGTTTAGATGAAGCTTTTTCAAGAGTAGATGTGGTTTTGATGACGGGCGGTTTAGGGCCAACTAAAGATGATATAACCAAACAAACCCTGGCTGATTATTTTGGTTCTAAATTGGTTTTTAATCAAACTGTTTACGACGATGTTTGTCGTTTTCTAAAGGGGCGTGTTGATTCAATTAATGACTTAAATAGGGGGCAGGCATTTGTTCCTGTAAATTGTGAAGCTATAAGTAATCCGGTGGGTACCGCGCCAATCATGTGGTTCAATCATAATGGCAAGGTGTTGGTTAGTATGCCTGGTGTGCCTGGTGAGATGAAGCAGGCCATGACCAGTGCAATTATACCAAGATTAAAGCAGCGTTATGAGACGGGCCATATCATTCATCGCACGGTTTTAGTTTTTAACGTACCAGAGGCTGTTTTGGCTGAGCAATTGGCAGATTGGGAAGAATCTATCCCCAATTATATTTCATTGGCTTATTTGCCTTCTCCGGGGCGTATTCGCTTGCGTTTAACGGCTAAAAGCACAAATGAAATACAAGCTAACGCCGATTTGGATAATTTAATGAGTAATCTAAGATCCATTATTGGAGATAGTATTTATGGTGAGGAAGATGTGGCTGTCGAAAATCTATTAGGAACTAAGCTTTTGCAAGTAAATAAAAGCCTAGCTGTGGCCGAAAGCTGTACAGGTGGGCACATGGGCCACCTGATAACCAGTATTTCTGGTAGTTCGGCTTACTTCAAGGGAGGTGTAATTGCCTACGAAAATTCAGTGAAAGAAAGCTTGTTGGGTGTTAGTATTCAAGATTTGGAAAAGTTTGGGGCTGTGAGTCGAGAGGTTGTTGAGCAAATGGCAATAGGGGTAAAAAAGGCCTTAAAGTCTGATTTTTCGCTAGCTACTTCAGGAATTGCAGGGCCAGGTGGTGGAACAGAGGATAAACCAGTTGGTACAGTGTGGGTTGCAGTGGCTGGAGACTTTGGTGTCATAAGTAAATGTTTCCGTTTTGGAAAAGTACGAGAACGTAACATTCAGCGAGCTGCGGAAACAGCAATGGTTATGTTGCTTAAGAAAATAGAAAAGAAGTAAGTGTAATTATATAATAAATTGTAATTTAGGTATTTTATGGAGATTATTGTATGTTTTAGTTTAATGATGAAATTAAATTTTAGGCAATCAATAATCTTAAATTTTATAAAAAATAAAACATTTGTAGTTGTACTATTTGTGTAATTGAATAAAAATGCCTTATTTTGCGCTCTGTTTGAAAAATGTATCCGAAAAACTGTTGAGAGATGTCAAGAGTATGTCAAATAACTGGTAAATCATTCATGGTGGGAAATAATGTTTCTCACTCGAAAAGAAGAACCAAGAGAAGATTCGATATTAATCTTTTCAAGAAAAAGTTTTTTTTACCTGAGGAAGATCGTTGGGTAAACCTTAGAGTATCCGCAGCTGGTTTGCGTATGATCAACAAAGTTGGTTTGTCAGCAGCCCTTAAAGGAGCTAAGGATAAAGGTTTTATTGCTAACTATTAATAAGGCGTAAAAAATGGCTAAAAAATCAAAAGGTAACCGCGTTCAGGTTATTTTGGAGTGCACAGAGCACAAAGAAAGCGGACAGCCGGGAACAAGCCGGTATATCACCGTAAAGAACAGGAAGAATACTCCTGATCGTATGGAAATTAAGAAGTATAATCCGATATTGAAGCGTGTTACTGTACACCGCGAAATCAAATAAAACTGATTAATCATGGCTAAGAAAGCAGTTGCATCGTTACAAAAAGGCGAAGGTAAAGGTCACACAAAAGTGATCAAGATGGTTAAATCTCCAAAAACTGGCGCGTATACGTTCCGTGAAGAGATTGTACCTAATGAAATGACAAAAGAGTATTTCAAGAAATAAGGTTCATTGAACCGCTCAACTTAAAAGCTTCCTTATATGAGGGAGCTTTTTTGTATTAATACTTTATTGATGGCAAATCAATGCTTATATTCGTCCATTAAATAATTGATTTATGGGTATTTTCGGAAGTTTCTCCAAGGCTAAGAAAGAAAGCCTGGATAAAGGACTCGCCAAAACAAAGGAAAGTGTACTTAAAAAGCTAACCCGTGCTGTGGTTGGTAAAACCAAGGTTGATGATTCAGTATTGGATGATCTGGAAGAGATTTTGATTACTTCCGATGTTGGTGTGGATACTACTTTAAAAATTATTGAACGCATCGAAAGTCGCGTTGCTCAAGATAAATTCTTAAGTACTTCAGAGTTGAACAATATTCTTCGCGAGGAGATTGTTGAATTATTATCCGAAAATACCAGCGAAAGGGCGATTGATTTTGAATTGCCAGAGAGTGACGATCCTTATGTGATTATGGTAGTTGGTGTTAATGGTGTTGGTAAAACCACTACCATTGGTAAATTGGCTAGTAAGTTCAAAAAAGCTGGTAAAAAAGTAGTGCTTGGAGCTGCTGATACCTTTCGAGCTGCTGCCATTGATCAATTGGTGGTGTGGGCCGAACGAGTTGATGTGCCAATTATAAAACAAAAAATGGGGTCCGATCCAGCTTCTGTTGCTTTCGATTCTTTATCTGCAGCTAAGAGTCAGGGGGCTGATGTAGTTATAATTGATACCGCTGGGCGTTTGCACAATAAGATTAATCTTATGAGTGAGCTAACTAAGGTAAAGCGTGTGATGCAAAAGGTAGTAACTGATGCGCCTCATGAAGTACTATTGGTATTAGATGGTTCAACAGGACAGAATGCTTTTGAACAAGCTAAGCAGTTTACTAAAGCTACTGAAGTATCTGCACTAGCTATTACTAAGCTTGATGGGACAGCTAAAGGTGGTGTTGTAATTGGTGTATCTGATCAATTCAGCATCCCGGTGAAGTACATTGGTATTGGCGAAGGCATTGATGATTTGCAGGTCTTCGATCGAAACGAATTTGTTGATTCCTTATTTAAATAAGAATATTAGCTGTTTTTGTATGAACAATTTGTAATACAAAAGCTTATAGTTAAAATATTACGGATGCCATCTTTATATGCATTATGCTGATAAAGATGGCATCCTTATAAAATTAAAGCGATGGCGAAAAGTAAAAAGGTGGATGTGGTAACGATGGGCTGCTCCAAAAATTTGGTAGATAGTGAGTTTTTGATTCGTCAGTTTAAAGCCAATAACATTCAAGTGGCACACGATCCAGAAACACCGGATAGTGAGGTGGCCATTGTTAATACCTGTGGATTTATTGGCGATGCCAAGGAAGAATCCATTGATACCATATTGGAATTTGTTGAAGCTAAGAAGCGTGGAGATATCAAACAACTCTATGTTATGGGTTGTTTGTCGGAGCGCTATCCAGGGCAGTTAAAGAAGGAATTGCCCGAGGTGGATAAGTTCTTTGGTAAATTCGATTGGAAAAACATTATTTCTGAGGTGGGTGCCACTTATCGTCGTGATTTGATGAACGAACGCTCGTTGACAACACCTGCTCATTATGCCTATTTAAAGGTTTCTGAGGGATGTAACCGAACTTGTAGTTATTGTGCCATTCCATTGATTACTGGTAAGCATCAGAGCCGTAAAATGGAGGATTTGCTGGATGAAGCAAAGCGCTTGAGAGATACTGGTGTAAAAGAATTGCAAGTGATTGCTCAGGATTTATCGTTTTACGGTTACGATTTATATAAAGATTACAAGCTGCCTCAGTTGGTTGATGGTTTAGCAAAGATTGATGGCATTGAATGGATTCGTTTGCATTATGCTTACCCAGCTGGTTTTCCTTTGGATGTACTAAAGGTGATGCACGATAAACCTAAGGTGTGTAATTATCTGGATATTGCTTTACAGCATATCAGTGATAACATGTTGGAGCTAATGCGTCGTAATGTGCGTAAGAGCCAGACCTATCGTTTGATTGAAGAAATGCGTAAGCAAGTGCCGAATATTCACCTTCGTACCACATTTATCACAGGACATCCTGGTGAGACAGTGCAGGATTTTGCTGAGATGGAGCAATTCGTTAAAGATGTTCGTTTTGAGCGCTTGGGTGTTTTTCCATATTCTCATGAGGATGATACCTATGCTTTTAAGAAATATCAGGATGATGTGCCGGAAGAAGTGAAGCAAGAACGTGCCGATCGCATTATGGAGATTCAAAATGGAATTGCGGCGGAGCAAAACAGAGAGAAGATTGGAAAATCTTTAAAAGTGATTATTGACCGTGAGGAAGGCGATTACTACATTGGTCGTACCGAGTATGATTCGCCTGAGGTTGATCAGGAAGTTTTATTGCATAAAGAAGATAATAAGGAGCTAGTACCAGGCGAGTTTTACGATGTGGAGATTACCGACTCGGAAGACTATGATCTATTTGGTATCGCGAAATAAATAATATAAGGATCGCATCTTAGTATGTCATACACACATAAAGATGCGATCCTTATATTGACTTATTTCTCTTTCAATTGAAATTCCATAAATACCTTTCCTTCTTTCGATAAAAGCAGTTTATTGCCAATTATGCGATAGTCTACATCTCCTTCGAGTAATTTAAAAAACTCAGTTTCAGGTACGCCATCACAGTACATTTTAGTGCTCATAAACATGCCAAATGTGATGCTTGATTCGCCTACCTTGGCGTTGCCACCAAAGGAATTACACCCACTGTTTCCGCCTATGCTGCCCTTTTCTTTGTTAATTGTAATATGCGGTGTTGTATTAACGAAACCAGCTTCTTTGGCTGCTTTGCCATTAAAAGTAAGTAGCTCCCATTGATTATTTTCAATCAGCATTATAGAAGCTTTTTCCACTTGCGTATTTGCTTTTTTCTGTGAGTTGGTTTCTTTTGTTGAAGCACAACTAATTAGAAGGCTGATGCTCAATATGGCGAAAAAATAATTCTTCATGTTCTTCATTTTTATTATTGTTTAAGTAAATTAGTCATAAAAATCATGCCAAACTATTTCACAAGTTAAACAATACTTACTATGGATACAATAGATATTAAAATAGGTACAAGAGTTGAGCATCCAAGATACGGAGAAGGGATAATTGCGCATATTAATTTGGGTGCTTATGTGGTGTTTTTTGAGGATGGAGGTAAAATGGAGATTGCCAAGACAAGCACAAACTTAACAATTCTTGAAAGTCCGGATGAAGGAAGGATAGAGGCTGTGACAGCTCGTGAGTTGCGCCAGGCAGTAGCATCTGTGTTGGATGAATATGGAAGTTTACCAGCCGAAGTTGAGTTGGGCGAGAAATGGATTGGTGGTAAGGTGATGTTGCATCCTTCCAATGATTCGCTTCAGCCTAAAGAAATACCAATGGATGTGTTTTTTAAGAAAATAGTAATGGTTCGTGATCGCTTACGTGTATTGGAGCAGAATATCAACTCTTCTGCGTCGCTTAACGATGAGGAAAAAGTGCACATTCAGCAATACATAACTCGTGCCTATGGTAGCTTAACTACTTTTAATGTCTTGTTTTCCGAAAAGGAAGATTACTTTAAGGGAAGTGGTAAAAAATAAAGCTAAAAGCTATTAGCCGATAGCTATTAGCTTTTTTCCATTTGTTAATAACTTCTTATTAGCGTCATTGCTCAAAGTTTTCAGAAATGATATATTTGTGCTGCTATAAGAATCAATTGTTTTAATAGTTTTTAAGGCTGTAAATCACTACTGCCTTCTGGCTAACGACTAACAAGCTATAGAATGGAATATATTGTTTCGGCGAGGAAATACAGACCTGCAACATTCAAATCAGTTGTAGGACAAGGTAATATTACCACTACACTTAAAAATGCCATTAAGAGTGATCATTTGGCGCACGCCTACCTCTTTTGTGGTTCGCGTGGTGTTGGTAAAACGACCTGTGCTCGTATTTTCGCTAAAACCATTAACTGTTCTAATGTAAGCGAAGATTTTGAGGCTTGTAATGAATGTGAGTCGTGCTTGTCGTTTAATGATAATCGCTCGTATAACATTCATGAGTTAGATGCAGCCAGTAATAACTCGGTCGATGATATTCGTAGTCTGATTGATAAGGTACGTGTTCCTCCTCAATTGGGATCTTATTCGGTGTATATTATCGACGAGGTTCATATGTTATCTCAAGCGGCATTTAATGCATTTCTTAAGACATTAGAGGAACCGCCTAGGCATGCCATTTTTGTTTTGGCAACCACCGAAAAGCACAAGATTCTTCCGACCATCTTATCGCGTTGTCAAATTTTTGATTTCAACCGAATTACCATTGGTGATGCTGTTGGTCATCTTAAATATGTGGCTGAAAGTGAAGGTGTAAAAGTGGAAGAGGAAGGTTTGGCTGTGGTGGCTCAAAAAGCTGATGGTGCCATGCGCGATGCCTTGTCAATCTTCGATCAGATTGTTGCTTTCTCAGGAAAAGATATTTCATATAAGCAAGTGATTGAGAATCTTAATGTTCTCGATTACGACTATTACTTTAAGTTGACTGATGCCTTCTTAAAGGAGGATTACAAGCAAGCTTTGTTAGTACTTAACGATGTGTTGTTAAAGGGTTTCGATGCCCAACATTTCATGGCTGGCTTAAATAGTCATATGCGCGATTTGTTAATGTGTCGTGATGTATCCACAGCAGGTTTGCTGGAAGTGGGACAGAGTACCAAAGAAAAATACTTGGCTCAGGCACAGAATTGTTCGGTCGATTTTCTCTATGAAGCCTTAAAGATTATCAACGATAGCGAACAGCAGTATCGCGCAGCTAAGAATAAGCGTTTACACATCGAATTTGCACTAATTCGCTTGTCACGTATTGTGACTCAAAAAAAAAACTAGAGTCGTCTGATGAGCTTATTCCGATCATAACTGTTGGAAAAGCAAAACCAAAGGCAAAGGTTTCAAAGCCGGCAAAGCCAAGTGCTGAATCACAAATTAAGATCCCGGCTTCTCCGCAGGCAAATAAGTCAGTTAATACCAGACCAGGATTAAAATCTTTCTCGCTTAAAAGTTTATCTCAAAAGGTGCAAGCACCTGCTACTTCAACTAAAAGTGTAAAAGAAGAAGTAAAAGAGGAGATACCTGTTGACATGTCGTGGAACGATGTGGTTACACAGGAAAAGCTCGATGATTCGTGGCGCAAGTACAGTAAGAATTATCAGAATACTAACCCCCGACTATATAGTATTTTAGATAATCATACACCAACTCTGGTTGGTGAAAAGCAACTAAAAATTCTTTTAAGGAACAAGACGCAAGAAAATGAACTGTTGAAAGAGAAATCGGTAATAACTGGTTTTTTAAAGCGAAGTTTGAAAAATGCGCACCTTACTTTGGATTTTGAGATTGCAAGCAGTGATAATGCTGGACCTAAGAAAGCCTTTACTGTTGCTGATAAATTTAAATTAATGGCTGAAAAAAATCCGGCATTAATGGGTTTTAAAAAGGAATTTGGTCTGGATTTGGAATAAGGAATAATAACTAACCAGTTACAATTTTAACAAATAAATTACTTTTATTGCATTTTATCTATAAGTAAATAAGGAACTTGTGCTTATTAGAGAAAAAAATACGTAATAAAAACAAATGTCATGTTGTAAATTCAATTATTCGTTTAGATTTGATCCGTCATATTTAAATGGCAAAATTTAAACAATAATTCTAATTGCTCTAAACACATGGTGCTGATTAAATGTTTATTAAGTCATGCATTCATAATTGAAAAGTTGAACTAAAATGGGAACACAAAATTCGAAAATCATTTACACCAAAACGGACGAAGCGCCGGCTTTGGCAACGTATTCTTTACTGCCTATAGTTGAGGCTTTTACCAAGTCAGCAGGTGTTGTGGTTGAAACCCGAGATATTTCTTTAGCGGGTCGTATCATTGCTCATTTTCCGGAGTATTTGAAAAAAGAACAGCAAATTGCGGATGCTTTAGCTGAGCTAGGAGAATTGGCAAAAACACCAGAAGCTAATATTATTAAACTACCTAACATTAGTGCATCAATTCCACAGTTGCAAGCTGCCATTAAGGAATTACAGGCAAAGGGTTACAACCTTCCTGAGTATCCTGAAGAGCCTAAAACAGATGAAGAGAAGGCTGTACGCGCACAATACGATAAGATTAAAGGTAGTGCTGTAAATCCAGTATTGCGCGAAGGTAATTCGGATCGTCGTGCTCCAAAGGCTGTTAAGAACTATGCCAAGAAAAATCCACATTCGATGGGAGCTTGGTCGGCCGACTCAAAATCGCACATTGCAAGCATGAGTGAGGGTGATTTCTTTGGAAGCGAGAAGTCGCTAACTATGAAAGAAGCCGATAAAGTTAGCATTGAATTTGTTGCAGCTGATGGTGCTAAAAAAGTATTGAAACCTGAGGTAGCTCTTCAGGCGGGTGAAATCATTGATGCTGCTGTTTTGAGTAAAAATGCTTTACGTGCTTTCTTAAGCAAAGAGATAGAAGCTGCTAAGCAGGAGGATGTTTTGCTCTCAGTGCATCTTAAAGCAACCATGATGAAGGTTTCTGACCCAATTATTTTTGGTCTGGTGGTTGAAGTATTCTTCGAAGATGTATTTGCTAAATACGGTCAGTTGTTCGAAGAATTAGGTATAACTGCTAACAATGGTTTGGGTGATGTTTATACTAAAATCGTTAACCTTCCTGAAGCACAGCGCACAGAAATAGAAACCGCCATTCAAGATGTTTATAAAAAACGTCCTGAGTTGGCCATGGTAAATTCTGATAAGGGAATTACTAACTTGCACGTTCCAAGTGATGTTATCATCGATGCTTCGATGCCAGCAGCTATTCGTACTTCAGGTCAGATGTGGGGGCCTGATGGGCAATTAAAAGATACAAAGGCCATTATTCCGGATCGTTCGTACGCTGCCGTTTATCAGGCTACCATTGATTTCTGTAAGAAGAATGGTGCGTTTGATCCTTCTACAATGGGAAGTGTGTCCAATGTTGGTTTGATGGCTAAAAAAGCCGAGGAATATGGTTCGCACGATAAGACTTTCCAAATGTCGGCTGCCGGTACGGTAAATGTTGTTAACTCAAAAGGTGAGGTGCTAATTTCACAATCGGTTGACGAAGGTGATATTTTCAGAATGTGTCAGGTGAAAGATGCTCCAATTCAGGATTGGGTTAAGTTGGCTGTGAACCGTGCTAAGGCAACAGGTGTACCTGCTGTTTTCTGGTTGAATAGTGAACGAGCACACGATGCACAATTAATTGAAAAGGTGAATGCTTATTTGCCAAATCATGATACTACTGGTCTGGAAATCTTAATTATGTCACCTGAGAAAGCGACTAACTTCTCATTGGATCGTATTAAAGAAGGACTTGATACAATTTCGGTAACTGGTAATGTGTTAAGAGATTACCTAACTGATTTGTTCCCAATATTAGAGGTTGGCACAAGTGCTAAAATGCTGTCTATTGTTCCGTTGATGAATGGCGGTGGTTTATTCGAAACTGGCGCAGGTGGTTCCGCTCCTAAGCATGTTCAACAATTTGAGCAAGAAGGTCATTTACGTTGGGACTCATTGGGTGAATTCCTGGCATTGGCTGTTTCATTGGAGCATTTAAGTAATGCGAACGGAAATGCTAAGGCCCAGATTATTGCTGAAACTTTAGATGAAGCTACTGGTAAGGTGTTGGACGAGAGAAAGTCGCCATCACGTAAGGTGAATGAGTTGGATAATAGAGGTAGTCATTTTTACCTGGCGCTTTATTGGGCTGAGGCTTTGGCTAAGCAAACCAAAGATGTTGATTTGAAAGCTGTATTCGCTAACGTTTACAACGAGCTTGCTGCTAACGAAGCAACGATTGTTGATGAGTTGAACGCTGCTCAAGGTAAGGCTGTGGATGTTGGTGGTTACTTCCAACCAGTAAACGAACTGGCATCGAAAGCTATGCGCCCAAGTGCAACTTTTAATGCAATACTTGATAAATTAGCTTAATAATTATTGAGCTTAAACTAACATAGAAAGGCCTGCTTAAGATTTATTAAGCAGGCCTTTTGTTTTAAATTTTTTCTTAAGGTTTAATTTAAACCTTAATTTCCAGGATAATAACCAATGAGGTTATTTTCGGCATATAATTCAATTTGGTTTTTAGTTCCTTCTTGAACTTGAAATTTGAAACCAGGATTTCTTTTAGCTATAAATTGATGTAAGCGCTTTATTAATTGCGATGTTTTATACTGTTTACGGCTCGACAAATAGTTGTCAAGCGCTAACAAAAAGGAAATCTGGCTCTTCTTCGCTACTGGTGTTATGTATAAATTCATAAGCTTCCTTTTAAGTGATTACTGTTAATATATTTCCTTATACTGACTTATTTTAAATAAGTTATAAATTTTATAAACAATTTTCATTCCAAACTAAGAAAAAGCATAAAATAAATGTTAAATAATATCAATAATGTATTTAAACATATCCTTCTAATTATTAATAATCAAATGTTTGTACTCTTAAATGTATTTTTGTAATATTGATAGAGTAAGTTCAATAAAAAATATTTCTATGCGTTCTTTTTCATTTAAAATGCTGGTTTTGGTGCTAATAAGTATGGCATTTCTTTCTGCAGTGGCCCAAGAAAGAGAGATACAAATAGCAAGGTTGTTTAAAGGTGTAGATGGCTGTTTTTTGATTACTAAAGTAGATAATACGGAGCAATACTATTACAATAAGCCGCAGTGCCTACAAGTGTATTCGCCTTGTTCTACATTTAAAATTGCAAACTCCCTAATTGCCTTACAAACGGGTGTTGCCACAGGTGCTGATTTTGTTATAAAATGGGATAGTATCCGTAATCCCAAAGAACCTTGGATGGCAGAAAAGCTTCCATTTAAATATTGGATGCAGGATCATACGCTCGAAACAGCCTTTAAAAACTCGGTGGTGTGGTACTATCAGGAATTGGCCCGTCGTATTGGTGAAACGAAAATGGAGGAGCTAATTAATAGAATTGCCTATGGAAATAATGATATATCCAGTGGCATTGACAAGTTTTGGTTATGTGGTTCTATGAAAGTATCTGCAAAAGAGCAGGTGCGGTTTTTACGTCAGTTCTATAATAATAAAATAACAGGTATCGAAGAGAAGCATATTCAGACGGTTAAGGGCATCATGCTTTATGAAACGGGAGATAATTATAAATTATATGGAAAAACTGGAGGAGGCCGTTGTTCTGAAGAAGGTGTTATTGGCTGGTATATAGGGTTTATCGAATGCGAAAAAGGAGCCTATGCGTTTGCTATGAATATGAAAGCTAAAAGTTTTGCTGCTTTCGATAATAATAGGAGGATTGAAGTAACAAAGGAAATACTAAAAGAGCTAGGTTGTATAAAACTTGAAGAAACACTCAACTAAAGCAAGCTTATTTTGTTGTTAATTAGGAGTATTCGTTAAAAAAATTAATGATATGAAGAAAATAGCCGTAGAGATTAAATGGGGAATAGTATTTTTTGCTGTAATAATATTGTGGACAGTTTTTGAAAAACTAATGGGCTGGCACGATGTCAATATAGAACAGCATCGTATTTACTCGAGTTTCTTTGCATTGCCTGCAATTGCTATCTACGTATTGGCCTTGATCGATAAAAGAAAGCGTGATTATGGCAACAAAATGACATGGGTACAAGGGTTTATGACTGGTTTAATTATTGCTGTAATTGTAGCAATCTTAAGTCCACTAGGGCAATTACTTACGCACGAGTACCTTTCTCCTGAATACTTTTCAAATGTAATTGCCTATGTTGTTAAAACTGGTGAAATGAACCAAGTTGATGCCGAGGCCTATTTCAATCTGAAGAGTTACATTATAATGAGTATTAAAGGAGCTATAATGATGGGTGTTTTAACATCAGCAGTAGTAGCCTTATTTGTTCGTAAGAAATAGGTTTACTTTTTATCAATAAAAACAAAATTCTCTTCATCAATGGCTTGATTAAACTCGTGGCGATAAGCTGCGAGTTTACCACCATTGGCAACACAGGCATCAACACAACATATGTTTTTTGCCGGGATTAGTTTTTCCATTCCTGCGCAATAATGACCAATAAATACTGTTTTGGCATTCTCCGGATATACCTTATAATTAGAGATGATTTCGGAAGGAATGGTGTAATTAGGCAATGAAAACTTATTGCCATAACTTAAACTTCTGAATGTTTGTCCATGGGGCGCTAACCACCATTTTACCCGGAAGTTACGGCGCGTTATATTATTGGAATCCTTAATTATTAAATCATCAGGCAGATTAAATTCAATGCCTTTAATGGTTTCCATAAAAGGGCGATACAATAAAGTGTCTTTTTTAACAGCTTCCTTCAAATGTTTTTTTCGTAATCGGCCACCCTCATACAATTGATGTAACTGAGTTATGTGCTGATCATTCCAATAGGCATGCACAACACGTATGTCGTCCAGATTTAAATAGAGGGGAAGTGTTCTCATCCATTTAATATCATGCATGAGACTTTCCAAATCCTTACCATATTCAAATGCAAATCTATCAAGTAACTTACGATTGCCGTTGCTTGGCATTTTAATAGGTCTGCCATCACTTCTTTTCGTGAAATAAGTAATGGCATTTATTTCATGGTTACCCAATATGGCACGTGCAGCACCATTTTCGACCATTTCGCGAATGCAACTGATAACTTCTCTACTATTGGAGCCGCGATTGATGAAATCACCAATAAATACAGCAATTCTATTTTCTTTGTGCGACCAGTAGCCATTCTCACTTGAGTAGCCGAGCTTTTGCAACATTAATTTCAATTCGCCATAATAGCCATGGATATCTCCAATAATATCGTATCCTATTTTTGTAATGTCAGCATTCATGGGTTTGGTAAGCTTTGTTGATCAATTTTCTGTACATTTGATTTCAGGCATTAAAAATAGATATTCTTACAAGAGTGCAAAAGAAGCATCAAAGATTTATCTTGATGATATGCGAAATACTTTGTAATTTAACTTTACTCAAAATAAAAACAGATGGGCTCACGACGTAACTTTATAAAAAAGGCTGGTTTGGCTTCCTTGGCTTTAGTCTCTGTAAATCAATCAAAGGCATCCATGGCTAAAGGTTTAAGAGATGGAGCTAAGAGCTCACGTTTTCCTTTGGTTATTTCAACCTGGAATAATGGAATAGATGCCAATGTAAAAGCTTGGGAAGTTTTAAAAGCTGGAGGGAGAGCTGTCGATGCCGTGGAGCAAGGTGTCCGCGTTGTGGAAGCAAATCCTGATGACATGAGTGTTGGTTATGGTGGACGTCCTGATCGTGATGGTGTTGTAACGCTCGATGCCTGCATTATGGATGAACATGGTAATGCTGGTTCTGTTTGTGCCTTACAAAATATTATACATCCCATTTCTGTTGCGCGAAAAGTGATGGATGAAACTCCACACGTGATGTTGGCAGGAGATGGTGCCTTGCAATATGCCAGAGAATGTGGTTTTAAAGAGGAGGATTTACTTACCGAGAAGGCTAAAAAGGAATGGATAGAATGGCGTAAAACATCGGAATATAAACCATTAATTAATATTGAAAACCACGACACCATTGGCATGTTAGCGCTGGATGAACAAGGAAATGTTTCAGGTGCATGCACAACCAGTGGTTTAGCGTATAAAATGCATGGTCGGGTTGGCGACAGCCCGATCATTGGTGCTGGCATGTATTGCGATAACGAGGTTGGCGGTGCAGTGGCCACTGGCATGGGCGAGTTAGTCATGAAAACCTTGGGCTCATTTTTAGTGGTTGAACTCATGAATCAGGGTTATAGCCCGCAAGATGCTGTTGAAGAAGCGATCGCCAGAATAGTGAAAAAAATACCAGGCTATCAGGATTTTCAAATTGGGTATCTGGCCATTAATAAAAAGGGTGAGGTGGGAGCTTATAGTTTGCATAAGGGCTTTAATTACGCACTTTATGCAGACGATAAAAACCAACTAATCGATTCGAATTATTACTTGAAGTAGTTGAAAGATGATAAAACAAGTTAAGTGGGGAATAATAGGTTGTGGTAACGTAACGGAAAAGAAGAGTGGTCCAGCCTTTAATCAGGTTGAAGGAAGTAGTTTGCAGGCAGTTATGCGACGTGATTTGAATCTTGTTCAGGATTATGCCGAGCGGCATCATGTACCACAATGGACCAATAATGCCGATTCGTTAATACACAACGATGAAGTAAATGCTATATACATAGCTACTCCTCCTGGTTTGCATGCCGAATATGCCATTAAAGCTATGAAAACTGGCAAACCGGTATATGTTGAAAAACCAATGGCTGCTACTTATGAGCAGTGTGAGGAGATGCTGCGGGTAAGTAAGGAAACAGGAATGCTAATATTTGTGGCATACTACAGGCGTTCCTTACCAGGTTTCTTGAAAGTAAAGGAGTTAATTGAAGATGATATAATAGGGCGTGTATTATATGTAAATATGCGTTTAACACGACCAGCTACCAAAGACGAAGTTTCGGGAAATCCCTGGCGCTTAAAGAAGGACTTGGCCGGCGGTGGTATATTTTACGATTTAGCTTCGCATCAGTTGGATTATTTGGATTTCCTTTTTGGCCCCGTAGTTGAAGCCAATGGAATAGTAAGCAACCGTAGTGGATTGTATGATGTTGAAGATACCATTAGCGCATCGTTACGATATGAGAATGGTGTTATAGCCAATGGTCTATGGTCTTTTGTAACATCAATTGATGCCAAAGAGGATGTGATGGAAGTAATTGGTAGTAAAGGAAAAATTGTGTTTTCAGCTTTTGCCCATACGCCTATTTATTTACACATTAACGGTGAAGTAATTGAATTTCCATATTTAAACCCTGACCATATTCAATATAATTTGATTAATCAGCTTGTAAATACTATTATGGGAAAGGGAACTTGTATAAGTACTGGTGAATCAGCAGCACGTACCAATAAAGTGATGGAACAGATCGTTTATAAAAAATAATTTCAAAAAGATAAGAATATAATGAAGGTAATAGCTATAAATGGAAGTCCGCGAAAGAAAGGAAATACTTATCAGGCACTAAAGATGGTAACGGATGTATTGGAGCAAGAAGGGATTGAGGTTGAAATTTTACAATTAGGAGCACAAGAAATAAAAGGCTGTACTGGTTGTAATGCATGTTTTAAAAGTAGAAATGAGCAATGCATTATCAAAGATGATTCAGTGGATGAATTCATACAGAAGATGAAAGAGGCAGATGGCATATTACTTGGTTCACCTGTGTATTGGGCGGCCATTAATGGTACCATGAAAAGTTTTTTAGATCGTGTGTTTTATGTGGCAGGTGCTAATGGTGGACTGTTTCGTCATAAAGTTGGGGCGGCAGTTGTTTCGGTTAGACGTACGGGAGGAATACCTGCTTTTCAGACTTTAAATCAATACTTGCAATACAGCGAAATGTTTATGCCAGCATCTAACTATTGGAATGTATTACATGGTAACAAACCTGGCGAAGTGCAGGATGACGTGGAAGGCCAGCAAATAGCACGTATACTTGGTAAAAACATGGCTTTTCTTTTAAAGGCTGTTGAGCAGAGTAAAGATTTGTTGCCAGCACCTGAGAATAAAGAATGGACGAGTTTTATTAGATAAAAATTTGTAGAAATATAATATGAGCAAAGTTTGTGTCACTATAGTTTTAATGACTTTACTTTTACCTTTTACTATCATTGGGCAGCATGCGGATTCCATAGAACAAGATTCCATCGCGAAAATTGACACTTTGTATGGAAAGCAAGTTTACAATATTGTTGAAGATATGCCTGAATTTCCGGGAGGTGAAAGTGAGTTAAGAAAGTATTTAGCATCGAATATTAGCTTTGATACAAGTAAGGAAAATATTAATAGTCGTGTGTATGTGACTTTTATTATTGATACTAATGGAACAGTTGTCAATGCAAGTATTGTTCAACAAAAGAATCCAGACAAATTAACAGCTCTTGAAGAAAGCTTACTAGATATTGTAAAGTCTATGCCCGATTGGATACCTGGTGAGCACTTTGGTGAGAAAGTATCGGTTAGATATACGATTCCATTAAATATCCATCTTCAATAATTAATCTTGGGCAAAGAAAACTATTTGAGCTTGTACACTATATTTTAAAACGATTCAGATAAACTAAAATAAACATTGGCACTGTTTCTTCCAAAAGCAACATCAAGTGCCAGGTTTATTTTAAATTTCTGGAAAAAGCGATAGCGTATACCTGCACCAATGGAGTAGAGACCTAAGTTTTCTTTAATTTGATTTGGTTGATCAAATAACCATCCATATCCTAGAAAACCAACTGTACCCCAACGATCGCTAAACATCCATCGGTATTCAGATTGCAAACTAATAATAGATGAGTTTAAATAATGCCCAGTAATATAACCTCTTAGTATTGGGGAGGCTCCCGGGGAGGCCATTTCGTGTAAAGGTAAATCACCAATACCCAATTGAGTATACAATCGGCTTGCAATTATTTTATCTCCATTACCATCAAGTTTTTGATAGGTAGATATACCCGCAGTTATCTTATTAAAATCATAGGAGTATGATTTAGATGGAAGAAGACTCTCGAAAGAAAGTGTGCTAAACCAACCTTCGATAGGATAAAAAATATCGTCTCGACTGTCGTGCGAAAGTTTAATACCTGGTGTGTGATACCAGTGATATTCATTCTGATAAGGCTGTGAAACTCCTACTTCTTCCTGTTTTAAGTAGTTGCTACTGAAGATGGGACCAATGTAAAAATGGCGACGTGCTAATACCAGAAATGACAAATTAGAAACAAAACCTTCAAATTTTATTTCTCGATAATCATCCTTGGATGCGGTAATGTTATTGTACAATTTAAAGTTCATTGATGCATAAGCAGCAAAGGCATCAATCCAAAAGCGATTACGATTAAGGTATAAGGTTTGTTTAAGACCAGCCAACCATCTGCCAGTAAAATTAAAGTAAATGATGCCTTGAGAAGTTGAAGGTTTCGTTTCGGGGTGGAAGCCTTTGGGGCGATAGATAAATACAGGTAAAACAGCAATACCGGCACCAAAAGCAGGATTAAATACAGGAGCTGGAATTATTCCAACATCTTTTTCCAAGGAAGTTGTTACCAGTGAATCGATGGAGTCCATGGTTTTTTTTATGGGCACCTGCGCAGCGGATGGTAAGGAAAAGCAAAAAGCAAATGCCCAAATAGTAAGGGTTCCCCCAAAATTTAGTAGTCTCTTGTTACTTAATGCTTTTAATATCATCCTCAATATTCCCATTCTTTAATTCGATGTGTTTTAGTATTAACATTAAAAAACCAGCAATAAAACAAATGGAGCTTAATAAATTGCTTATACTTAATACGGTTTCTAAATAATAACCCTCTCGTAATTTATCAAGAAAGCTCCAATTATATGGCAAAATAAATAAATGCATCATTAAAATACAAAGGCTTAAACCGGAGCCAATGCTTAATAGCAAGGCATCAAAGCTTTTAACTTTGAAATAATAATACAAACAGCAAATGAAGATGATAAGTTGCGGAAGAAGGAATTTAAAATTCCCTAAGAAATCGAGTTGTGATGCATCCATATGAAAATTTTATGACTTATGCTTAGTTTTTTTGTGGTATAGTAATCGTAAATAAACTTCCTACATTTATTTCGCTCTCAACCTTTATGGAACCACCATTTCGTTCAATAAATTCTTTACACAGTACCAGTCCTAAACCAGTCCCTTTGTCTTTGGCCGGACCAATTGCCCTGGTATTTATATCTATGCGGAATAGTTTATTTATGTCGGTTGCGGAAATGCCAATACCACTGTCTTTTACACATATGCTTATTGCTTCAGTTCCCGAATTAACCTCTAAGCTAATTGCTCCATCATTGGGTGTAAATTTAATGGCATTGTTAATCAGGTTTCTTAGTACTGTTGCAATCATCTCTCGATCGGCATTAATTCTAATGTCCTCTTCTGCATTGTGTTCGAGTTTAATGTTTTTGTGCCTGGCATCGTTACTATTGAGGTTAAAAATGGTGTTTACCAGCTCATATAAACTAAAATCAATGGGATTGCACTCAATCATTCCACGTTGCGATCTCGACCAGGTCAATAAATTATCGAGCAAACTATAAATATGTTGCGATGAATCGTGAATACGTGTTACAATGTCTTGTTTATCCTCTTCATCTAGCGTTTTATAATCATTATGAATGATGGCACTTAAAGAATGCACAGTAGTAAAAGGATTTTTTAAATCGTGCGCCATTATTGAGAAAAATTTATCCTTGGTTGCATTTAATTTTTCCAATTCGTTTTTCTGTTTCTCAATTTCAATATTTGCCTTTTTCAAGGAGGTAATATCCGAATCGATGGCAATCATTTTCACGACATAGCCTGTATTATCTAAAACCGGTGTTAAAGTTGTTTGGGCATATTTTGCCTCGCCTTCTTTTGATTTAAGAATTGAGTTATAGGCCACAGTTTCTCGATGCGAGCAACATTTATCAATAACTATCCGAATATCTGCAAATGTGCTTAAATCGGTCAAGTTATATCCAAAATTAGCTTTGATCTCTTCAAGTGTGTAGCCATACATGCGTTCAAAGGCTGTGTTTACCCATTCCAGCTTTCCACTGCCATCCATAATAATCACAGCGTTGTCAGTTTTTTGAGCAACCATCGATAATTTTTCCAGCTCTTGATTTTGCTGTTCTATTTCTAGCTTTGATGCTTTTAGTTTGTCACGCATTTCAATGAGCGAACGCCCCAGAACATCTTCCTCACTTAATAATTGATAGGAAGTATTGAGTTCTCCTTCACCAATTTCATGGGCAAAACGCGTGGTTCGTATCAAACCATCTTGTAGTATGTTAGCTGATTTAGCCATGTGTTCCAGTTCATCCTTTGTATTGACTTTTATCAAAGGACTTTTGCTAATTTCGCCTTTTGCTAAACTATTTAAAAGCTGGGTAGTTGATTCGATTGGTCGCGTAACGCTGCGCGAAAACCAAGCTATTAGTATGGTTAAAACCAATAAACCCATAATACCAGCAGCTATTGAAATATAAAAGTCTTTTTCAGCCTCAGCTAATATTACCTTTTCGGGTATCCCTATTCCAAGCGCCCATGGTTGGTTAGTATTTCCCATAGGTATGGGAGCCATCACAAACAACATTTTACCCTTGTCATCGGTATTTGTGGTATACGAAAAGGAACGGCCATTTTTAATGTCGGCAAAATGTTCATGCTGCATATCCCCAAGTAATTGGCAATCGGTGAGTGGTTTTGCAAGGAACTCAACGTTAGGGTGCGCCACAAAATTACCATTGTTGGCTACCACAAATGCAAAGCTGTTTTTGAAAGGCGAGATCTCCTTCACCAAATCCATGAAGTGATTAAGAGGTATATCCACACCCGTAAGGGCTTTGAATTCATTGTTTTCAATGATAGGAATAATAATGGTAGTTTCCAGAATGGCATCAGGTTGGGTAGGATAATCGGCTGGCATCTCCTTCACATTATCGTAGGAGTAGAAATAGGGATTAATGATAAATTCCTGATGACTTTCTCTAACAATGTAATAGGGATTGCTGGGATCGTATGAGTCAATATCCACTCTTCCTTTGATGGTGTCAATTGGGCTTTCCGCAAATAAGCCTGGCAATGATTGGTTTTGAATTACGGGGTATTGGCGATAACTTAAAAAGCGCCTTCTGCCATGAGGTTTCGTATAATTGGCTTCAACATCACTTAGTTCCCATTGTAAAAATGAGGCGATATAATTTGGATTACTCTTTAGTATATTGGTGAGGATGGTGAATTGTAGTTGTTCCTTTTCCTTGGCTGTGCTTCTTTCGCAAGCCAGCAGAGATTGCGCCATGCTTCGGGATATGGCAAAATCGTGATCCATTCTTGCCTTAATCAAAGCAGCCTTTTCAGAGGCCACTGCTTGAATGAGTTTTACTGCATCCTGTTTTGCCTTTTCTTTATATCGAATGCTAATGTAACCAATTCCCAATGAGTATATTACCGCTACCGTTGAAATGATTATAAGTAATAATCGATTGCGTAAGGGTAAACGATACTTCATAGCTTAGGTTTTAGTGGTTTCGAATACATGTTTTGAACCCAATTTAACTGGGTGTTGTGTAAATGTACTAAAGCCTGATTAAAAATGCTAGAATTCAATCTTTCAATTGATTGAAGGGTATGCTTGTTATTTAATAGTTATACCAATTGTATTCCAAAATGATTGATAAATCATTTTGCTAATTATCGGGGTCGTTTTGGTTTGTAAACGGTATTAGCGTTCCATATCCCAAGCTTCAATACCTCCTGTTAAATTCGTTAAATTGTTATAATCGTGTTGTTTCAGGTATTGAATCACGTGTCTACTGCGAATACCCGAATGGCAATAGATTACCACTGGTTTGTTCTTGGGAATTTTATTTACTTGCTGGGGTATGTCATTCATTGCAATATGAAGACTTCCATCAATAAAACCTTCTCTTAACTCTTCCGTTTCGCGCACATCAATAATGAGAGGAGGCTTAGCACTGTTGATTAAGGCCTTCAGTTCACGTGCACTTATATTTTCGTTTATACTGCTTGATGCATTAAAGGTAGTTCCACAAAAGGCATCGTAATCCATAAGTTCGGTGATGCTGGGCTTGTTTCCACAGCACGGACAGTCTTCATCCTTGGCAAAACGAATGTTGTCAAATTTCATCGATAGTGCATCATATTGCAATAGGCGTCCAATAAGTGCTTCGCCAATGTTGCAGATTAACTTAATCACCTCCGTGGCCTGAATGGTGCCAATTACGCCAGGAAGAACGCCCATAACACCAGCTTCAGCGCAGCTTGGAACAGTTCCTGGCTCGGGAGGTTCAGGAAATAAACAGCGGTAACAAGGGCCGTCTGTGGTGCCAAAAATACTTACCTGCCCTTCGAACTGACGAATTGAGCCAAATACGTTTGTTTTACCGGCAATAACACAAGCATCGTTAACCAGGTAGCGTGTCTGGAAATTATCCGTTCCATCACAAACGATGTCGTAGTTTTCGATAATTGAAAGCGCGTTATCCGATGTAAGGGCTTCGTTGTAGGTATTGATTTTTACAAAAGGATTTATGTATAGAAGCATCTCTCTGGCCGAATCAACTTTAGGCATATCAATATTACCAGTCTTGTGAATGATTTGACGTTGCAGATTGCTCGAATCAACCACATCAAAGTCCACTATGCCGATTTTACCTATTCCCGAAGCGGCCAAATACATTAATATGGGAGAGCCAAGTCCTCCGGTACCAACAACTAATACCGATGCTTTTTTAAGTTTTTCCTGACCCTCACGGCCAATAAGGGGTAATATGGTGTGTCGCTTATAGCGTTCGAGTTCTTCTGTTGTTAACATGATGTTAAAAGGCTAAATATGGGCAACGAAGATACAAATTGTTTGTTAATTATAATGATTTTAAATAGTCTGTATTGTATAGTATTGTTTGAAAGTATAAGGTTTTGATTAATAAATAAATATGGAAATTCGATCTTTTTTTGATAATAAATGTTCAATTAGAGCGACGGATTTTTATTTACATCGCGTCTTAAGTGAAGATGTTTAGATATAGAAGAATGATGATGAGAAAGTTGTTGGTGTTAGTAGCCATGTGGGTGCCTTTTTTAGTTTTTGCAAATAGTAATGTGAATATTCCTGAGAAAGAGGGAATTGTTAAGGGGAAAATATATGATCAGAAGTCGAAGAATCCTGTTGAATATGCAACAGTAGCAGTTTATCGAAGCGAAGATAACTCAGTTGTTACCGGAACCATTACAGATAATGATGGCCAATTTAAGATAAAAGGATTACAGCCTGGCTCGTTCTACATTGTGGTTTCATTTCTGGGCTATGATGATATGCGTTACGACGATGTGCTTATTGAAAAAGGGCGTGATTTAATAGATTTGGGAGATATAAATTTAGGCGCAGCTTCCACCTCTTTGGCAGAAGTTGAAGTGGTTTCAGAACGCCAGACGGTGGAATACCACATTGATAAGAAAGTAGTTTCGGTTGGTAAACAAATGACCTCTGCTTCCTTGTCGGCCATTGAAGTATTGGAGAACGTACCATCTATTCGTGTTGATATAGAAGGTAATGTAGCCTTACGTGGAAGTACTGGTTTTACTGTTTTGATTGATGGAAAACCAACCGTATTGGACCCAAGTGATGTGTTGCGACAAACACCGGCTTCAACTATTCAAAACATTGAAATAATCACCAATCCATCGGCCAAATACCAACCTGATGGTACAGGCGGTATTATTAATATCATTACTAAAAAGAACAGAATGCAAGGCTTGCAGGGACTTTTTAACCTAAAAGCTGGTTCGTTCGGAATGCATGGCGGTGACTTCATGTTAAACTATCGTAAAAAAAATATCAATATAAATTTTGGAGCCGATTACAATGATCGCCCTTTTCCGGGCACAAGTTACAACGAGCGTCATACCACAAGTAACGATATTAAAACCGTAATAAAGGCGGATGGAGACAGTGAGAGAGCTTATGTTGGTGGATCTTTACGGGGTGGAATAGATTGGGATATCACCGATCGCGATGCTTTTACCTTTGGCTTTCGTGTTGGAGATTTCAATATGAATAGTAATTCTCAATTGGATTATTTTACAACAAAAATTCCTGATGATGGTACGGGCATCATTCGTGAATTTAGTTTAAATGAATCGGGAAGAGGTGGTCAATACTATTCATTGACCAGTAATTATACACATAAATTCGCAGCAAAGGGGCACGAGTTGGCAGCTCAGTTAAACTACCGTTTTCGTGATGGGGATGAGCATTCGATGAATGTGCTGAAAGATGCTTCTCAGCTTGTAAACGATGGTACTAAAACAACTGAAAAAGGACCTTCAGGGCGTTGGGAGTTGCGTTTGGATTATGTGAAACCTGTTGGAGAGGAAGATCGTTTTGAAGCTGGATTTCAAGGGCGACGCAGTCAGAGTGAAGATGCTACTGAGTTCTTTATTTGGGATACAAATACCGAAGATTTTATTAATCAACCCGATTTTTCAAACAATACGGATTACATACGTAATATAATGGGCTTGTACAGTTTGTACAATGGTAAAGTTGATCAGTTTGGTTATCAGCTTGGACTGCGTGGCGAATATACTTTTCGTGAAATTACTACTGTTCGTGATAATGAACGTTTTGAGATAGATCGCTGGGATCTTTTTCCAACCGTACACCTTTCGTATCAATTACCAAAGGAAAATCAGGTGATGGCAAGTTATTCGCGTCGGATTGATCGACCAAGAGGGCATTATCTTGAGCCTTTTATAACCTGGCAAGATATGTATAATGTCCGTCAGGGAAATCCGGATTTATTACCCGAATACATTGATGCGTTGGATATTGGTTATCTAAAACAATGGGAAAAATCGCAATTGTCGCTTGAAGGTTATTACCGTGTAACGCATAACAAAGTAGAACGCATACAAGGGGTATACGATGATGGAATATTGCTGCATACCTACGATAATGTTGGAACTGATTATTCCTTAGGAGCTGAGGCCATGTATAATTTGCCTTTGTTTAAATGGTGGGAAATGAATTTGATGGGTAATGTATACGATTATCGAATTAAAGGTGTAAAGTACGATGAACCCTTTGAACGTTCATCGTTTAATTGGAGTAGTCGAGTGAACAATACTTTCCGTATTAAAAAGAACATGCAAATTCAATTGGATAGTAGTTACGATAGTCCTACTGTAACAACTCAAGGTGAAACCAAAGGTTATTATGCCTTTAATGCAGCCTATCGGGTTGATTTATTCGATCGTAAATTTTCGGCCGTACTTCAAGCACGTGATGTTTTCTCAACAACTAAACGGGTGCGCATTTCTGAGGATGTTGGATTTTATAACTATAACGAAGGACGTCGCAATTCACCTGTCTTATCTTTTACGCTTACTTATCGCTTAAATAACTTTAAGGTCAAGCGAGGCAATCGTAATGGTGGTGGCGAAGGCATGGATGATGAATTATAGCATCTAATATTACTATCGTAGATTAAAAAGAGTTTTAAAAGCATTCTTATAAAGAAGGTTTTTAAAACTCTTTTTTTATTGATTTTCTTGAAGGGCAGAACATTCTTGGTAGATGCTGGTTATTAATTTCGGACGTTTAAATTTTTACTTTATATTGCCATTGAGTTTATCGCCAAATCAAAATTAAAAGCTAGCCCTCATAATGGGAAAAATTGATACAGAATCACACCTATTGCTCGAACGCTTAAATAAGTTGGAAGCAGAAAACAACGCACTAAAATTACAGCTTCAATTGAATACTGCTGGCTCGATGAATTCGTGTAGTAATAAACTATCTGCCTTTAAAGTAATTGCAGACCATATACCGGGTTATGTTGCCTACGTAAATGCTTCTGATCTAAACTATCAATTTGTTAACGCCGCTTTTTGCGAAGCTTTTGCACATACACGAGATGAAATCATTGGCAAAAGTATTGAATCCATTATTGGCACAGAGAATTTTCAAGTGGCCTTGCCTTTTCTAAATGAAGTGAGAAGTGGCAAGACAGTATCGTTTGAGAATATATACGATACCTATAAAGGGAAGCGATGGATAAAAGTGAATTATTCTCCCATATTTGATGCGAATGGTAAGGTAGAGACAATCATTGTGTTGACCTACGATATTAATGAAAAGAAAAAGGCTGAAATTAAACTTAAGGAAAACGAAGAGAAATACCGTATTTTAATTGATGACTCGAGCGATCCTATTTTTTCTTTTACACCCGATGGCCGATATACCTATGTAAATAAGGTGTTTGCTGATTCGGTTCAAAAGGATCAGGATTATGTAATAGGTAATACTATTTGGGATGTATTCGAAAAAGAGGAAGCTGATACGCGATTCAGTGTCTTAAGTAGGGCATTTGATACAGGTAAAGTGCAAGTGTTGGAGGTGCGTGTTCCAAATCCTTCAGGTGATTTGTATTTCATTACAACCGTGACACCTATTAAAAATGAAAACGGTGAAATAGCCAGTGCAATTTGTATTGCCAAGAACATTACTTCTCGAAAAAGAGCAGAGCTTGAGTTGCAGAGGTCTGAGAAATACTTACGTATTGCCAACGCTACCAAAGACAAGTTTTTTTCGATTATAGCCCACGATTTAAAGAATCCATTTCATAGTATACTAGGACTTTCGGAAGTGCTGGAGCAGCAATTAAATCAAAATGGAGATATTGATGCTGCTCAATACGCCAGTGTAATTCATTCCTCAAGCCAGAACGCCTTTAAATTACTCGAGAATTTATTAGAATGGTCGAGGGTACAGACAGGGAATATGGATTTTTCGCCAGAGCCATTTAATTTAAATGCTTTAATTGAGGAAGTAATCGCTTTATATAAAAACGCAGCTCAGTCGAAAAATATTACGCTTAATAAGCAAACAGATGGTAGTGATGAGCTTGCTGCTGATAAGAACATGTGTTTTACAATACTTCGAAATTTGCTCTCAAATGCCATTAAATTTACACCTTCTGGTGGAGTTGTAAATATTATAGCTCAGGAGCTCGACGATAAACACCAAATATCTATTGCAGATACAGGAATTGGAATGGAAGAGGAAATTCGTTCTAATCGATGAAAAAGTAACCATGCTTGATACCGAAAATAAGTGTGGTACAGGTCTGGGATTAATTCTTTGTAATGAGTTTGTTGAAAAGCATAATGGAACACTTAGCGTAGAGAGCGAAGTTGATAGTGGCAGTGTATTTACAGTAAGTTTGCCCAAGGATTTATTGTAAGAAACGGTTCTCTTTAGTAAAGATGTTTATTGAGAACCGTTCCCTTTTGGTATGTAAGCGGTATTATTTTTTATTTAATGGCAATTCAACACCGTAAGCTCGTTTTTTATCTTCTACCTTTAATAGAATAGCGAATAATAGTCCTAATAGACTAACGCCAGCAAACATTAATACGGTTGGTGTGTAATTGGCTACTTCAGGATTACCAGGGTTCGTATAATCAAGAATAGCACCAGCTAATAAAGGAAATGCAAACAAACCAAGGTTTTGGATTGAATACATTAATCCATAGGCTGTACCAATTTGTCGTTCATCAACTAGCTTTACCATACTAGGCCACATGGCTGCCGGAACCAAAGAAAAGGCGATACCTAATAAAATAGTAGGAACAGCGGGAGTGAGGTAGGTAAATGCAAAAGTCAGATGTACAATTAATAAGGTAATGGCACCAAAGATCATTGCTGTAGCACTACGGCCTTTACGATCAATCAACCAACCAAAAAATGGTGTAAAAAATAAGGTGCCAAGTGGGAGCAATGATGTTAGTTTTCCACTTTCAATTGAGCTCATACCAAATTTATCTGAAAAGAAATCGGGCACGTAGGCCAAAAATGGAAATACAGCAGAATAGAAGGTAACGCACAATAAGGCAATGTATAAATAAGCTCTATTACCCAATAATTTACCTATATCACTTATCGAAAATGGTTTCTCTTTTTCTTCGATGGCATCTGGATTCTTATTGGCTTCTAACTGTTTGTCAAGCTTTGTGTCAATAAGCATATAAACAATAAAAGCTAGTAGACCAGTACAAACTAAAATGGCTGCCAACCAGATAGCACCACTTAGGTTTGAGCCGTCTTCTTTGGCAATAATTGGTGATAAATTTAATGCTGCAAAAGTACCCAAACGACCAAAGCCAACTTTTAAGCCAAAGGCCAAAGCCAGGTTTTTACCTTTAAACCACTTCACCAAGATCTTACTTACGACTACAATACTCGTTTCAGCACCTAATCCAAAAAAGAAGCGTCCAACCAGCATCATCTTTAATTGGGCTGAATACTGTGGTAGAAATGAATTGAATGCATCGTAACCAAAACCACCATTGCTATAGTAATCAGAAGCGCCATATGCCGTTAAAACAGCTCCTAAAGCCATGAAAAAGATAAAACCAAAACCCGTTCGTCTTATACCAAATTTATCGAGAATAATACCGCCTAAAACGGCCATTAATAAAAAGGTATTGGGTATGGAATAAAAGGAAATAAACAGACCGTATTGACTATTGGTAAAGTCAAACTCGGCTCTTAATAAGTCCTTTAATGTTGAAAAGGCATCATAGAAATAATAATTGACCGATAATACAAAACCTACTAATATTAATACGCCCCAACGCATGGCTGCGTTTTCGTTCATTGCTTTTTTAAACTGTTCCATTTTAACTTTTTTATTTAACGTGCTAATATAGAAAAATATTAAAGCTTAGAATCAAATATTTATCAGTCTAATAGGGAAATTACCGTATAAAATAACAATTAATAGTACTTTCATTTTAAGCACAGATGTCGTCAGTTAAATAATATTAAGTTCCGCTAAGCGAATCATTAGTGTCAATTCGAGTAATTCGTGGTTTGTTTTTTAGTTTTTAAGGCAAGTTTTCTGAGGAACGCAGCATACTGAGTAGTTCATATTGCCATTATGGTATACTGTATCACCCAAGTATATAGTTCGGTATGAATTTAATATGTCTTTCAGGCATGAAAAAAACTATTGACCACGAATTTGCCGAATTACACGAATTTAAGTTCCGCTATACGGAACAAGTGGTGATTATTGCTTTTTTTTGGTTCTTATTCCTTGATCAACCCATAAAAAAAGTCAGCCTATTGATAAAAATAGGCAGACTAAAATGGTACATGTCTTAAGGTTATTCTTTCGTTACTTGTTGATAAATAGCATCTAATAAGCCATTTTCAGGTGCGTCGCTTGGCAATTGCCAAAACATAATGCCACCTAAGTTTTTGTCTTTGGCATATTGTGTTTTTAATTTTACCGACTCCTGATCGTCGTAAGTAATAAAGATAGAATCTGTTTCACTGTATAAATAAGGAGCATGCGCAATTGAGTCCCAGTGACGAACATAGCCATTTTTATTGATGTATTTGGCTTGTAGGTCGGCAAAGGAAGCACCTTGCCAGCCTTCTGTTGTGGGCTGATACAAACCATTGTTTTCCGGTCCAACACCAGTCCAACCGCGACCGTAAAAGGCTGCACCAATCACAATTTGCTCAGACTTAACACCCTTGCTAATACAGAAATCAATAATTGCCTCGGCTGAAAGTGGCTTAATAGGGCTGCTCATCGTATCTATAGAAGCCTTTGCCGGTGTGCCTTGCAGATCTTTTAAGCTAATTGCGCCAAGGTTGGTATGATGCGCAGTGAAAGGATCATGACCACCCACGTTATCGTAAGTCATTACATTCATGTAATTCACATATTTCATCACCTCATTCAACTCAACGAAATTGTAGTATTTTTCCCATCCAGCCGATGCAAAGGTAAGTAAGTACTTTTTACCTGTCGCATCCATAGCTTCACGTAAACCCTTTACAAGAGCCGTGAAATTTTCCTTGTCTTCATCGCGATGTGTATTGCCAATGCCAGGTAAACCTGGGTATTCCCAATCAAGGTCAAGCCCATCTAATTGGTGTTCTTCTAAAAAACGAATGGCGCTTTCTATAAATTGCGCTCTTGTTTCAGGATTTAATGCCATATCGGAAAAACCGCCAGAGCCACCCCAACCGCCACAGGCAATCATCACTTTTAAATGGGGGTGTTTTTCTTTTTGGGCCACCAATTGATTTAATTTAGCACTTTCCGATGGATCAGAAAATTGCATTTGATTGTCAATCACTTTGGTAAAGGAATAAATGATATGACTCATTTTTTCCAAGGGAAGGTTCTCGGGTTGATAGTCATCTGGCGCCATAAAGTAGGCCATTACAACCATTTCGTCTTTAGGCTCATTACATTGGCATGCGCCCAAAAGAGCCACAATAGCCAGTAAAAGGCTTGTTTGTAATAGTTTCATAATTTTATCTCTCTAATGATATGCTTTAAAGTTAAACAAGCCATTCGTTATTTTTGTACTTTCTTCTTACTTTTAACAGTAAATAACGAAAAAGAACCATGAAACTACCTTACGCGTTAACTACCCTTTTAATTTGTTTAAGTTTTACCCCAATCCATTCGAAGGGGAAATTTACTTTTAATCAAGGTAATATCAATAAGGAACAATATTATGAAACCATTCCATTTGAATGGCTAATGGATAAAGTAATTATTGAGGCAGAGATTGACGGACAGCTTGGTCGATATATTTTAGACACAGGTGCCATGTGCATTCTTTTTAAGGACAGTACTAAACAGCAAGACTATTCCGAGCTTAAAATAATGAAAATTAGCGATGCGAATAAAAAAGTAAAAACAACGAAGGTGGTTAAGGTGCCCAAAATTAAAATCGGTGAACTCATTTATTCTGATATACCAGCTTTATACATTGAACCCTTTGAAGGTGCTTTAAAGTGTTTCGAAGTAGATGGGCTTATTGGTAGTAATTTATTACGCTTTGGAGCTTTTAAAATTGATGTTGAAGCTCGTCAGTTAATTCTTGCAGATAGTTTTCAGGATTTTGATTTGGAACTTACAGACGGCATTAAAATGAAACTGGATAAGACGCAAAATTCACCGCGTATCAGTTTGAAAATGAATGGGCAAAAGCAAAAAAATACATTGGTAGATACAGGAAGTGGTGGTATTTATGCCTTTAGCCATAAAGTAGCTCAAAAACTTCAACGAAAAGGAAAGCTGGATGAACCTAAATACGTTTCATCGGGTACAAATTCGCAGGGGGCATGGGGGGTAGATGGCTCAGAAAAGAAAACAAATATTTGGCAGGTTGATAAATTGGAGATTGCTGGTAATCAATTTAAAAATAGTTTACTAAGGAGTGATAAATCATCGGCTCGAATTGGTATGCAGCTCTTAGCTAATGGGCCATTTGTTTTGGATTACCCACAAGAGCGCTTTTTCTTTTTGTCTAATAAAGAAAAAGTTGAACCATTGTCGGTTGCTAGCTTCGGTATCGACTTTGTATCCATTAATGATACCATAAAAGTGAATGGTATTTGGCAAAATTCACTGGCTGCTCAGTCGGAAGTACAAAAGGGTGATGTTTTGGTTGACGTGCTTGGATTTGAATTGAGAGAAACTTCGATGTGCAAAATGTTTTCTGCCTTAAAAACCAAAGGGAAAGACTATGATAAGCTGGAGTTTGTATTTCGAAAAAGAGACAGTGCGCAAGAGTATAGTCTAGTACTTGATCGTTTGAAATAAATTTTACCCGGGGTGCGACTATATAAAGCTTGCTAATAGTCGCGCCCTGGGTAGGTGTTTTTTTTACCAAATTGAGGCTCTGTTTTCAGGAGCAATATACATCGGGCTTTTTTCTTCGATGTTAAAGGCTGCGTAGAACTCTTCCATATTAGGTAATGGTCCGTTAACGCGATTATCACCTAGAGAATGTACATCAACCTTGGTTAAGCGTGCAATTTCCTTATCTCTAACATTTTGAGCCCAAACGCGTGAATAGGCCAGGAAGAAACGTTGATAATCGCTAAAACCATCAATTTTAGTCGTGTTTTCTTTGCCATTTAAAGAATTCTGGTAGGCTTGATATGAAATACATAAGCCACCTAAATCCGCAATGTTTTCACCAAGCGATAATTCACCATCGGCAAACTGACCAGGTAATACTTCAAAGGCATTATACTGATTTACCAATATCTGAGTGCGTTCATTGAATTTCTTAACATCCTCTTCAGTCCACCAGTTATTTAGGTTACCATCTTTGGCATACAAGCGACCTTTGTCATCAAAACCATGTGTCATTTCATGACCAATTACCACCCCAATAGCGCCATAATTAACGGCATCATCACCATCTAAATAAAAGAAAGGCGGTTGTAGTATAGCAGCTGGAAATACTATTTCGTTGGCAACCGGATTGTAATAAGCATTAACCGTTTGAGGTGTCATGTGCCATTCTTCCTGATCAACAGCTTGACCTATTTTTGCCATGTTAAAGGCAAAGTCGAAACGATTACTGCTTAATATATTAGCTAAATACGACTCATTCGAAATCTCAAGACCTAAATAGTCGCGCCATTTGCTTGGGTAACCAATTTTCACTCGAATAGCTGCTAATTTCTCATGTGCTGCTTTTTTTGTTTCATCACTCATCCACTCCAATTGGTCGATGCGCATGCCAAAACCAACACGAAGATTTTCAACCAAGTCGTCCATCCGTTTTTTAGCTGCAGGTGGGAAGTATTCAGCAACAAAAAGTTGACCAACAGCCTCTCCAAGGGCTCCGTTTGTATTGTCCAAAACAGTTTTCCAACGTGGTTCCTGCTCTTTTTTGCCCGACATGGCTTCACCATAAAAGGCGAAGTTTGCATTCACAAAATCTTCACTCAAGGCAGATGCCGTTTTGCGCAAAACAACCGAGTTTAAGAAACTTTTCCAAGTCGATAATTCTTCCTTGGCATACATATCGGCCACAGCCGCAATAAATTGAGGTTGACTCACATTTATTTCAGCAGGTGTATTTATCTCCAATCCACCAATGTAGTTCGACCATTGGAATTCGGGTGCTATTTCACTTAAGCCAGCTAAACCCATCTTATTATAAGTCTTGTGCGGATCACGATTATCTAAACGAGAATTGGAGGCTTCGGCCAATTTTGTTTCAAAAGCAAAAACTTCCTCTGCCAATTCTGAAGCGGTTTGCGCATCGTTCCCAACCAAGGTAAATAAGGTAGTTAAGTACGTTTTATATGCCTGTCTTAATTTCTCCGAAGCTTCATTGTCCTCTAAATAATAGTCACGATCAGGCATTCCCAATCCACTCTGGTAGATACCTGCAATGGTCATCTTACTGTTTTTTTGATCAGCAGTTGAATAAAAATGGAACAGAGGTGTCAACTGATTCTTTTGCAAGTAGGCTATAAGCTGAGTTAGTTCATCGCGGTTACTAATGCCGTTAATTTTATCCAGAAGCGGTTGAATGGGAGTAAAGCCTGCCTGGTTTATTTTTTCCAAATCCATACCAGCGGCATAGAAATCACCTATTTTCTGATTAATACTTCCTTTCTCACCTTTTTCGGCAGCCGCATTTTCAATAATGCTTCTAACCATTTTCTTATTGTCTTCGGCTAGTAAGTCAAAACTACCAAAGCGACTCTTGTCGTCGGGAAGTGGATGTTGTTTACGCCAACCGCCATTGGCATATTCGTAAAAATCAGAGCCAGGATCAACGCTAAGATCCATGTCGTTTTCAGTAAATTCTGGTTTAATCAATGTCTTAGTTTCTTTATTTGTTACCTGACAAGCGCCAAGCGTAAGGCAGGCAGCAATAACAGATAATCCAATGTGATACAATTTCATGTGTTAAAAATTTATTTGATGGGTGAATGCCTCTTCTCAATCAACAGATTTAATATTAAGAAGAGTCGCAAATAAACCTAAAAAGATGGAATTGCACAAAAAAACATAATTCACTAAAAACTTGTCTTTTATTGTTGGCCTTTACTTTCATATTTCACCCTATCCTTGAGTTTTAATTCGAATTTATTGCAATACTATTTTCGGCATTTTTAAGGAGAATAAATAAGTGAAGTCATGCTATTTAAATCAGATTACTTGATCTGAATTATACTATTTCCAAAACCTTTATTTGAAATGATTGTTAAAAATGCAGAGCAATATTAATTACAAATATGCTCAAATATATGGTAGACAAATGCTTGATTACTGAATGGTATTTAGATTTGGTATAAATAAAGTCAAAAAGTATATTTGCGCTGTTTTTATTTAGAATAAATAAACTTAATAATATGTCAACATTTGAGATTTTGATGCCTAAAATGGGCGAGAGTGTCGAAGAAGCAACCATTACAAAATGGTTCGTTTCAGAAGGGGACACTGTTCAGGAAGACGATGTACTATTGGAAATTGCAACCGATAAGGTTGATTCTGAAATACCATCGCCTGTAGCTGGAACCATTAAATCAATAAAATACGAAGTAGATGATGTGGTAGCAGTGGGTTTACCTGTTGCCGTTATTTTATTAGACGGTGCTGAAGATACAGCAGATGAAGCTGTGGAAGCACCAAAAACTAATACTGAATCTTCAGGTAGTAGTCCTGTAATTGAAACACCCCTTGCTGTAATTAGCGAAGATGTTAATAAGGAATCTGATCGTTTCTATTCACCTTTGGTTCGCAGTATGGCTAAGGCCGAAGGACTTAGCTTTGATGAGTTGGAAGGTATAGCAGGTTCAGGGAAAGATGGTAGAGTCACTAAAAATGATATGCTTGCTTTCTTGTCGAACCGCGGTTCTGCTGCAACGCCAGCTAAGGCGGCTCCGGCTCCAAAGGTGGAAGTTGCTGCACCTGCCACACCCGCTCCTAAACCTGCACCAAAGGTACAAGTTTCTGTTTCAGCCAATGATGAAATTGTAGAAATGGATCGCATGCGTAAGCTGATTGCTGAGCATATGGTGATGTCGAAACAAGTGTCGCCGCACGTTACCTCGGTTGTTGAAGCTGATGTAACTAATATTGTACTTTGGCGCACTAAGGTGAAGGATGCATTCCTCAAGAAATATGGCGAGAAAATAACCTATATGCCAATTTTTACCGAAGCAGTAGCCCGTGCATTACGTGATTTTCCAGGTGTTAACGCATCGGTTGATGGCGATAAAATTATTCTACGAAAGAATGTAAATATTGGTATGGCCGTGTCATTACCAAGTGGTAACCTGATCGTTCCTGTGATTAAAAATGCCGACCAGAAGAATTTGGTAGGTTTAACAGGTGATATTAATGGATTAGCAGTTTCTGCACGTGACAATAAGTTGTCACCGGATGATATTCAGGGTGGTACATTTACCATTTCTAATTTTGGATCATTCCGAAATATTATCGGAACCCCAATTATTAATCAGCCTCAGGTGGCCATTTTAGCCATTGGTTCCATTGAGAAAAAACCGGCTGTTATTGAAACGCCAGCGGGCGATACCATTGGTATCCGACAAAAAATGTTCCTTTCATTATCGTACGATCACCGTATTGTAGATGGTGCTTTGGGTGGTGGTTTCCTACGTCGAATTGCCGATTATTTAGAAGCCTTTGATTTGGATCGAGAAATATAGAATATTAGAATATAAATAGTTTAAGATGAGTAGTATTCCAAAAATACATTCCATCAATAAAACGGATAAAGAATCACTTTTGAAGTGGTACCGTTTGTTGTTTTTAGGCCGTACTTTAGATGAGAAAGCTCCCAATTACCTGAAGCAGGCAATTGGATGGTCGTATCATGCGCCGGCTGCTGGTCACGATGGAATTCAGTTGGCCATTGGCCAGGTTTTTGATAAAGAAAAAGATCATTTATTCCCTTATTACCGTGATTTAATTACCACTTTATCAGCAGGTTTAACTTCCGAAGAGATTATCTATAATGGAATTTCGAAGGATGCTGATGTTGCCGGAGGTGGACGACATATGTCGAATCATTTTGCCAAACCGGAGTGGAACATTCATAATGTTTCATCGTGTACAGGTAATCATACCTTACATGCCGTAGGTGTGGCACGTGCCATCAAAACCTACGAGGCAAAGGGTGTAGCCTTTAGTTCGCAAGGTGAATCATCAGTATCAGAAGGTTATGTTTATGAAGCTGTAAATGGAGCTTCTAAGGAACAACTTCCGGTGGTATTTGTCTTTCAGGATAATGGTTACGGTATATCGGTACCCAAGAAAGATCAGACAGCTAATCGTAAGGTAGCACGTAACTTCGAGGGCTTGAAGAACTTACGTATTATGTATTGTAATGGTAAGGATGTTTTTGATTCTTTAAACACCATGCTTGAAGCCAAAAAGTGGGCTGAGGAAAATCAGAAGCCAGTGATTGTTCATGCCAACTGTGTGCGTATTCATTCACACAGTAATTCCGATCGTCATGATTTGTATCGCGATGATAATGAGTTGGCTTACGTAAAGGAGTATGATCCTTTGGCAAAGTTCCGTCGCCTGTTAATCCGTTATGACCGAGCTACCGAAGAGGAAGTTTTGGCCATTGAAGCAGATGTGGCGGCAGAAGTGAAAGTTTCACACCGTAAAGGTTTAACGGCTCCACATCCTTCACCGGAATCGATTCATGATTTTGTAATTCCGGAACCTCTTGTATCGGAGAAATATCCGGAAGGCGTTCATAACTTTGATGGTGAGCCACAAAAACTGATTCAAGGTTTAAATGAGACTTTAAAAGCAGAGTTTCGTCATAACCCTGATACTTATATTTGGGGACAAGATATTGCCAACAAAGACAAAGGCGGTATCTTCAATGTTTCCAAGGGTTTGCAACAGGAGTTTGGTAAGAAACGTGTATTCAATGCACCAATCGCCGAAGACTTTATTATGGGGACCGCCAATGGTATGGTACGTTATAATAAGGACATTCGTGTGGTTGTTGAAGGGGCTGAATTTGCCGATTATTTCTGGCCAGCCATGGAGCAGTTTGTTGAAACAACTCATGAATATTGGCGTACCAAGGGGCAGTTTTCACCAAATATTACAGTTCGATTAGCTTCGGGAGGTTACATTGGTGGTGGACTATACCATTCACAAAATATTGAGGGTGCCTTAACAACCTTCCCTGGTGTACGAGTGGTTTACCCATCGTATGCCGATGATGCGGCTGGTTTATTACGAACATCAATTCGCTCAGAAGGCATGACTGTTTTTATGGAGCCAAAGGCCTTGTACAATGCACCAAAGGCTGCCACTCCAATTCCTGATGATTTTGAAGTGCCCTTTGGTAAAGCCCGTGTGCGTCGCGAAGGAACTGACTTGAGTATCTTCACCTATGGTAACACAACGCATATGTGTGTTGAAGTAGCTGATCTTTTGGCCAAGGAAGATGGTGTTAACATCGAAGTAGTTGACTTACGTTCGCTCTTGCCATTGGATAATGAATCCATCATTAATTCGGTTAAGAAAACATCGCGCGCATTGGTTGTGCATGAGGATAAAGTTTTTGGTGGGTTTGGTGGCGAAGTTGTTGCTTTGATTAATTCAGAGGCTTTCGAACACTTGGATGCACCCGTTAAGCGAGTGGGTTCAACCTTCACTCCTGTAGGCTTTAACCGTACTTTGGAAGCAGCTGTATTGCCCGATACTAAACGAATAATGGATGCAGCTAAAGACTTATTAGCGTATTAATTTCTAAGCAACTTAATTATGAAAGATACAGGTATATTTTATAGTTTTCGTTCGGTAAAGACCGGACAGCAAGTGAAAAAGATCACCAAGTTGTTAGGAGCTGATAATGTTGAGGCGGTGGATGTCGATATTGCAACAGGAGATGATTTTATGAAATTCACGAATTATATTTTGGCAGTGCCAACATGGTTTGATGGAGAGTTACCAAATTACTGGGATGAGTTTTTACCATCGCTTGAAGAAGCCGACTTGAAAGGCAAATCATTTGCCATCTTTGGAGGAGGCGATCAAAAAGGCTATGCTGAAAATTTTGTAGATGGTGTTGGCCTAATGGCTGAGTTTGTTGAAGAACATGGTGGTAGCGTTGTTGGTTTCACTTCAACCGAAGGTTATACTTTTGAAGGTAGTCGTGCACAACGAGGTGATCAATTTGTTGGTTTAGCCCTGGATATTGAAAATCAAGCAGCTTTAAGTAATGAACGCATCGAAGCTTGGGTGACTCAACTAAAAAAAGAGTTTAGGTAAATAGATATAATAGTTTTAGTTTGAAAACAGAGGGGTATCATTGTGATACCCCTTTGTTGTTTATAGCATATGGTCAATCAATACCTTAATACCAATTCCAATCAGTAATATGCCACCCAATATTTCAACCTTATTGCGAAAGCGGCTGCCAATACGCCAACCAATACCAATGCCAGCTAAAGAAAATAAAAAAGTGACTATACCAATAATAATAGCAGGTAGAATAATATCAACATTTAAAAGAGAAAAAGAAATACCGACAGCCAAGGCATCAATGCTAGTGGCTATAGCCAGTGTGGTAATGGTTTTTATACAATCAGTATTTATATAAGCTTTTTCTGATTCATTGTGAGCAAACATTGCCTCATATATCATTTTCCCACCAATAAAACTTAATAGGCCAAAAGCAAGCCAATGATCGTAGGCACTGATTATATCAGCAAAAGAATGTCCCAACCACCAACCTATAACAGGCATGATTCCTTGAAAGCAAGCAAAAAAACAACAAATTCTTGCAACAGAAGTAAGCCGGAATTTTTTAAGTGATAAACCAAGGGTAATGGAGACGGCAAATGAATCCATGGCCAAGGCAATAGCTATTACTATAATCGTGACTATTTCCATAAATCTATATATTCGGCAAAAATAGAATTTTTGTGCATATCATCAAGTTAAGTCTGTAGATTTTCTTTTAACACATTTTTAGAATATATGGCACAGAGATTGACTAATAGTTAACAATAATTAAAGCAATCAGAATCCAATATACAAATGAAGCTTTACTGTTGTAGATTATAGCTAAATTTTGTTTTGAAGAGCAAATAGGAAGCTTATACTAATAAGGTGAGAATCTAATTTTGGAGGATTGAATTATTGATTTATGATTTTTGAAATTAAATAGGAGAGAGGCGTTCGTATAAAAAAGAGAATTTGTTACAAACGTGAACTATCTTTCAAGGTCAAACCACCACGATTAGACATTCTTTATTACACGACTCATTACAAATGTAATTTACAAATCTACACTATTTGATCCACTGATAGCAATTATAAATAAGTGTTAAATTTTGATATAAGAATCATAAATTCAGTCATTTATACAATTTACTTGTATTAAATAGTTAAAATAGATTAACACATCTGTAATAAATATAGCAGATCGCCCCATTAAACACTGTGGTTGTACTAATAAAAGCTTTAAAAACCAGCTATTTATAGTATTTATATAAAGTATATATTAACATAGGTGTTGCTTCCTTGTTTTATAGACACTTACAGAAGCCTTTGTATATAATTTAGTCTGATACTTTCTATCGTACAGCCGTATTTAATATAGATGTAAAAATTTGTTAATAGTCATTGTTTGAATTAATTAACAAAGTAGACCTATAGTAATTATTAACAAATATTGATTTTGAATACGTAGATATTAAATTAGGTACAGTGTTAAGTTACAATATTAACCACACCAAGTTACAAATGGTTATTAATGTAATCAGGATTTGTTTGGTATAATTGTAATTTATGTGTTACATTTGTATGAATATTGTTTTCAACCCTTTGTTTACAATTAGCAACCATCATGAAAGAGCGTTTAGAAGCCATTATTAAACATGAGAAAATAACACCATCGCGATTAGCCGATCTGATTGGTGTGCAACGATCAGGTGTTTCACACATTATGTCGGGGCGTAATAAACCTGGTTTGGACTTTTTAAATAAACTTTTAAATCAGTTTCCACACATCAGTGGCGATTGGTTAATTACCGGACAAGGTGAAATGTTAAAAAACAAAGCAACTAAGCCAGTTGTCGAACAATTAAGCATTGAGTCACCATCACTTCCTAAAAAGTCGTTTAAAACACCCTTAAATACTGCTAAAGAAGAAAGTCAGGTAACATACGAAACGAAACCGGTTGTTGATACTACCAAAAGTGAAAAGGTGGTTGAACGAATGGTTGTATTTTATACCGATAAGACCTTTGCCGAGTATAAACCTGAATAATCGTCTCCTGCATTCGCAATATTTCTGAATTTAATTCGTCAATTTTTTCTATCTTTGCAGCGATTTTAAACTGTTTACAAAAGTAAATTACATTTGTAGGTACAGGTTTATTAATGCAACGATTTAAATAGTAGTAACGCGTATGAAAAAATACGTTGACGATTTTAAAGTCATCAAAAATGAGCGCTTAAACCACGAATATGTGGTCTTAACTCTCCAGCATCCGGGGAAATTACCTCCCATGTTACCAGGTCAATTTGTAGAAGTAAGGGTTGATAATGGCCCTAATACCTTCCTTAGAAGGCCAATTTCCATCCACGACATCGATGAAGAAAACAATACCATGCTTTTGCTGGTACAGGAAATTGGTGAGGGTACTCAGTTAATGTGTGCTCTAAAGGAAGGTGATACTTGTAATATGGTTTACCCCTTGGGCAATAGTTTTGCCATGCCTGATAAACCACGTGTTCTGCTTGTTGGTGGTGGATGCGGCATTGCGCCTTTGTTGTTCATGGGACGACGTTTAAAAGCCAATGGTATTGAGCCACAGTTTTTACTAGGTGCCAGAACAGCTGAAGGTTTGATTGCCTTAGATGCCTTTAAACAATTGGGAACCGTGCATACAACAACCGAAGATGGATCAGTAGGAACCAAAGGTTTTGTTATTCATCATCCGGTAATGCGTACACAAACGCCTGATATTGATCAGATATACACCTGCGGACCTGAAGCGATGATGAAGGTGGTGGCGAAGTATGCGGGCAATCACAATATTAAGTGTCAGGTTTCGCTCGAAAACCATATGGCATGCGGCTTTGGGGCATGTTTATGCTGTGTTGCCGAAACTTTAGATGGTAATAAATGTACGTGTACAGATGGTCCAGTATTTGATTCAACTTATTTAAAATGGTAGATTTATCGATAGATTTAAACGGATTAGACCTTAAAAATCCGGTGATGACGGCCTCTGGTACCTTTGGTTACGGAGAGGAATTTATGGATTTCTTTGATGTATCTCGCTTGGGTGGTATAATGGTCAAGGGAACAACGCTTAAACACCGAGAGGGTAATCCCTATCCCCGCATGGCAGAAACACCTCAGGGCATGTTAAATGCGGTTGGTTTGCAGAATAAAGGGGTGCATTACTTTGCCGATACCATCTATCCACGCATTAAGCATTACGATACACATCTTTTTGTGAATGTATCGGGTTCAACCATTGAAGAGTATGTTGAAACGGCTGAAGTGGTTAATGCCTTGGATCATATTCCTGGTATTGAACTAAACATCTCTTGTCCCAATGTGAAGGAAGGCGGAATGGCGTTTGGTACGAGTTGCCCATCAGCTGTTGCGGTTGTTGAAGCGGTACGTAAGGTGTATAAGAAGCACTTGATGGTAAAGCTGTCTCCTAATGTAACCAATATTGCTGAGATTGCTAAGGCTGTAGAGGATGCTGGAGCTGATTCGGTTTCCTTAATTAATACCTTACTTGGTATGGCCATCGATGTTAAGACTCGTAAGCCAATTTTATCGACCATTACAGGTGGTTTATCGGGGCCGGCCGTAAAACCTATTGCAGTACGCATGGTTTGGCAGGTTGCCCAGGTTGTTAATATTCCAATTGTAGGTATGGGCGGCATAATGAATGCCAATGATGCCATAGAGTTCATGTTGGCTGGTGCATCGGCCATACAAGTGGGGACTGCTAATTTTATTGATCCTGCCGTAACGCTTAAGATAATAGATGGAATAGAGGCCTATTGTAAAGAACATGGATTTGCCAAAGCAAGTGATTTAGTAGGTGCAATGCAAGCGTAGTAGCTGTATATAAACCTATTTCAATAGATTACTACCCGGGTAACATTTGTTATTCGGGTATTTTTTTATCCAGTTCTTTCGTATTACAAATGTAACAATTGCTTAAATTACATTTGTAATACAGCTTCGTAAGCTTCTAGTGATTGTAATTATTTAATGATGTATCTGGTAAGAAGTTTACTGTGCTATTTTTCAATAAAATACTGATCAACCTTTTGGAATATATGGTAGAATATACGCACCTTTCTAGTTCCTGATCCTTGGGATGACAGTCTTGCTATATGATAGCCACTATTGCGCTCTATTAAGGCAGCACAGATCCACTTATGTACCTAATTGACTGTTGTTGGAATGGTAGGTGTAGTCATAGTTACGCTTTCTTATACCTGGTGTTAATGACGGCATTTTGAAGTGATTTCTTACTGCTTTCCATTTTTCAGGAAGAACAAATAATCTGTGAAAATAGGTGGTCTTATAAATTAGAAGAAGCATCTGATCCATTCTGTTTTAAACAAAGCATTCTAACTGCAATTCTGATTTATGGTATACGAGTATACCTATTGCTTGCTCGCACTTATGCGCCTGGATCAGACGAATCACCTTTTTGAAATGCACTTGATGCGTTTTATTCGATACCCTATTTTATGTGAGATATGAACTGAATCCTGATCCTTAAAAGAAGGCAATTCACGAATCCTTATAAATGAAAAAAAGCAACCTATAAATAGATTGCTTTTTTGGTGGTGACTCAGCAGGGATTCGAACCCTGGACCCACGCCTTAAAAGGGCGTTGCTCTACCAGCTGAGCTACTAAGTCATCCTGTTTTTGCGGTTGCAAATATAGGTGAATACACCATTGTCACCAAATATCAGAACAAAAAAAATGCATTTTTTTTCAATAAAAAATGCAAACTATTTAAGATGTGGCGCTTAAATATGTTGTGTTTTTTTCTTTTAGATTCATAATGGGCTTAAATTGGTGTCGAATGCAATTCCAACGGTCGGGATATTGCGAAAATAATTGCAAAATACGTGCTCGATTCTTTTTTAATGCGTCACTAATAGCTGGTGCACTAATTGCCTTTTCCATGTTTTGCCCCACCTGAGCACTTGTAAGGTTTTGTCCTGCATTAAGTGTGCTTTGAGCTGATTGTTCCAGACGATCGAGTAATAGCATTGTTTTTGATAGGCGATTTTGGGGTGTGTTGCTACTTTCTGGCCTTGGCGTTTCAATTTCTGAGAATTGTAGATATGCTAATTCTAGTTCTATGGTGTCCCCAGCTGTAAATTCAAATAGTTCACAAATGTAAACTAAGCTTTTTTCTATGCTTTGTTTTAATTGGCGTATCGTTTTACAGTGCTGTATAAGCGATTCCTTGCACGATTCTTGAATAACATAATTAAAGCCGTTTCTTTCGCCTAATTCGAATAAGTAATGCTCTATCCAATCATTTTTCCATTGTTTGATTTCATGCATTTGAGCTTTTTGCTGCTCATGCATTGATTTTAAAACAGATTGTGTTTGTTTTTTGAACTGTCTAAATGTATTTTTCTGTTTTTGATATAGACTTAGATTTGTATTGGCAAATTGAAATGCCAGGCGTCCTATAATGGCCTTTTCCGATGTGCTAAACGCTTCTTGGGCACCATTGATACCAAAATTACTTTTGTCGTTTCTAAAAAATAAATAATATAAATCGCCTAAGGTATTTTGTTCAAGCTTAATTCGTATCAATAGAACCAGGTATTGCGCTTCGCTGAATAGATCCAGTTGTCCGATAGATGTTTTGCTAGAGGATTGAAAAGGAAGTGTTTCCGCATTCAACCATTGAAAGCCACCTGCTGCTTCTCTTGTGACTTGTAAAGTTTTACTTAAATCAGAGCTCGTTTCAAAACTAGTACTTTGTTGACTTAAACTGTTTCGTAACCATTCCATGCCTTGTAGTTTCTGGCTTTTATCGTCACTCCAAAAACCAACAATACGATCAATGCCTTCCATAAATACAGGCCATTGCTGCATCATATGAATCGCGGCATTCGATTGCATGTGTTTTTGATTTGAGTTCATGGAAAATTCAGTCAATACATAATTAAGTAAAAGTAATAAATTAAGCTAAAATTTAAGTAAATAATTTAAGCTTTATTTTGAGTTAAGTCAAGTTTTAAGTTTGATATTTTACTTAAATATTTTGTATACTACTTATAATCAGTAGTAAATTGCGATAGTTTTTAGTTCCGACTAGAATATTCTCATTCTCAAAGTTCAGTAATAACCCAAAATAATTAAGTTGTGGAAAATAATCTTAATAAAGTTTTAGAAAGCTTAGCCGAATGGTTTATGCAATTGTTTTTTGATCCCATGTATTTTTTAAAGCCTTCCGTTGCAGAAGTACAAACCTTGGTTGATGATTCAAGTTTGAGTTACGAGGAAGAAGATGTTAATCCACTTAATAGGTATGTGCAAAAAATAGTGTCAAGGTCCGTATTTAAGCCTTCAAATAGAAAGATGTTTGGTAGCTTCAATGTAGCTATCGAAAGGAATGTGAATCGTTTTGAATGGCTTTTTAAAGACGGCGCTGCTGATCTGAATGAAGGTATAAGAATATTGCTCTTATATTACATGAAAAGCATCTCCAGTACTTAACCAAAGATGCTCTTAATGCTTTTAAAGGCCAAACAATTCCATTTTATCCACGTAAATGGACTTATTATTCTGGTATAATGCCGAAGTTAAAATGACTGGTTTTGCCAAATAAAATGCAGAAAAACCAGTTTCATTATTCAATCGAAGTGTATACTATTGGGCGCTTTTTAATTTATTTTTCAAGTCTACCATTTTAATGGCAGTTATTGCTCCTTCATCTCCTTTATTACCGTGTTTGCCGCCACATCGGTCAAGAGCTTGTTGTTGATCAAGAGTGGTCAGTAATCCAAAAATGAATGGAATGGGATATTGTATGTTCAAATGTGTCATGCCTTGCGTTACGCCTTGGCAAACAAAATCGAAATGTGGCGTATCTCCTTGAATAACGCAGCCCAAGCAAATAACAGCATCTACATCTGTTAGTTCGGCCATGTATTTTGCTCCTGCGGTTAATTCAAAACTACCCGGAACATATTTCTTAAGGATATTATCTTCCTTAGCGCCATGTTTAATTAAAGTGTTGTAGGCACCCTGATAAAGAGCTTCTGTTATTTCTGTATTCCACTCCGAAACAACAATGCCAAACTTCATTTCACTGGCAGATGGTACAGCTTCAATATTATAATCCGATAGGTTTTTTAAACTTGTTGCCATAATGCTTTATTTTTCACAAAAATAAAAGAGGTTGTCCATACAATCAAGACAACCTCTTTAAAAATCTTAACGATAATCTTATTTACCTTGCTTCAATTGAGCACGTGTTAAATACTTGTCGATCTGACGTGCTTCGCTTGAGCTTTTGTATTTTTCTTTAATGACGGTATAACTGGCTACTGCTTCAGCATAATTACCAGCTGTTTCGTGCATTAAAGCTAATTTCATTAAATACACAGGAGCAGTTAATTCATTGTCAATGCTAGCTGCTTTTTTGTATTGGCTCATGGCCTTATCAGTTTCACCCAATTCAGCATAAGCATCTCCTAATGCTCCAGTTGCTGTTGCATTGATGTTAATCTCCGATGAAGAGAACCCCTTTAGGTAAGAAACTGCTTCTTCAAAATCTCCCATCTGCAAATGAGCAATACCTGCATAATAGCCAGATAATTTACCTGCTTTGGTTGAACCAAATTCATCCATAATCTCTTCGAAACCTGGATTGATTCCATCACCATTAAGGGCTAATTTAAAACTATCCTGCTCAAAATATTGCTGCGCATAGAAAACCTGAGCCTGAGCTTCGTTTTCTAAAGGTAAAAAGTAGAACTTTTTTAATCCCCAGTAACCACCAACTATAACAATAATCGCTAAGGCGATAATGCTTAGTTTATTTTGGTTTTCTTCAATAAAATGCTCTGTTTTACTTAATGCACTTTCTACATTTTCGAAATTATCTTCTGCAGGCGTACCTTTTTGTTGCTTTGACATATTCTCGTTTATTTATTCGAAAGGCAAATGTAATCGTTTTAACAAAAATACAAAAGCGTGTTTCCCTTATTTTAGAGCCTTGTTGAAAAAAATATTATGAAGTGAGCATATTTATGCTGACAGTTGGGTTTGGATGACTATTTTTGTGCCAAAATCATCCACATGCACATTAAGCATCTTAACCTTGTAAATTTTAAAAATATCGACCAGGCCGAGATTGAGTTTTCTCAGGGAATCAATTGTCTGGTTGGGCATAATGGAGCTGGAAAAACCAATGTGTTGGATGCCTTGTACTATTTATCCTTCTGCAAAAGTTATTTTAACTCGGTAGATAGTCAAAACATCAGGCACGATGAGGAGTTTTTTGTGGTACAAGGTCAATATTTGCGTAACGATGAGAACGAACAAATCTATTGTGGACTTAAACGATCTCAGAAAAAACATTTTAAGCGCAATAAAAAAGAATACGGTAAGTTGGCTGAGCACATTGGTTTTTTACCCTTGGTGATGATTACACCGTCGGATGAACAATTGATAAACGATGGCAGTGAACTGCGCCGTAAATACATGGACGGTGTTATTTCGCAATACGACCGTGCCTACCTCGATGATTTATTACGCTATAACCGTGCTTTGGTACAGCGCAACGCAACATTAAAGCAAATGCGTGAATCAGGCAAGCGCGATACCAGCATGTTAAGCCTGTGGGATGAGCAATTATCGAAACTGGCACATAGTATTTATGAAAAAAGAGCGGCTTTTTTGAAGGAGTTGGTTCCGGTGTTTCAAAAATACTATGCCTACATATCAGAGGGCAAGGAAGAAATAGCCATTGAGTATCGTTCGCATCTACATGATGGCACTTTGGTCGATCAGTTAAAGGAAGTTTGGCAGAAGGATGTGATAGTTGGTTATACCTCTAAGGGTATCCATAAGGATGACCTGGAAATGCAGTTAAGTGGTTTTCCTATAAAAAAAATGGCATCGCAAGGGCAGAAGAAGACCTTTCTAATAGCTCTTAAACTGGCTCAGTACGAATTTATCCACCGCCATAATGGTTTGAAACCCATTTTGTTGTTAGATGATATTTTTGATAAGTTGGATGATGCGCGTAGCAATCAATTACTAAAGCTGGTATCAGAAGATTTATTCAATCAGATATTTATTACTCATACCAAGGAATCGTATGTGCTAGATATTGTAAAGCAAACTGGTAAGGCTTATAAAATAATTGGTGTTGAAGGCGGACAAGTGAAAGATTTGGAGGAAGTTAAATGAAAAAGAAGTCAGCGCTACCCATAAAGGATATTATTAAGGAATGCTTAAAAGAGCAAAACTTAAACCAGCGCCTATTGGAAAACCGTGCGGTTACCTATTGGGAAAGGGTACTTGGTCCAGCGGTTGCTAAAGCAACTAGTCGAATATACATACATCAAGGAACCTTATATGTAGAGCTGACTTCCAGCGTATTGCGCAATGAGTTATTGATGTGGAAAGACCGGATAATAGTTAACCTCAATCAAGCCATTGGTGAGGACATTGTGCAAAATATTGTTTTAAAATAAAACAGCCCGAATAAATCGGACTGTTCCTGTGTGTAATCGTTTAAATTTACAATAGATTGGTGCAGATTTGAATACAGTCTAGTCGTCAATTATCTAACAATCTTCTGATCTATTAATTCTAACTACAACCTCCTTTTACGCGACTTACTTTTTTAACAACTGGCTTATCCAGATTAGCCACTGCTTTGGCTATTTCAGTAAGCTTAGTAGCTGCATCAACCCTAAAGTTATAAGTATTCATTTCATCTTTAGTGGCAGGTGCATTTTGCTCAGCTATTTGAAAGAACTGCACATTAAAATCGTTTGCGCTAGCACTTAATGCAGCATTTTCTGCTTTACCGTAGTATTTTGAAATCAGTAAGGCGCGCTTGGCATTATCCACATCATCCCCATAAAATACATTGGTTTTAATATTTTGCTGCAGCAAATACCGATTTTCCTGTTTGTTTAATTCATTCAAAGGCACGTTTATGGCCGTCGGGATATGGAATTTCTCAAATGCCTCTTTGGAGCGCACATCAATCACATTGTACTGATAATATTGGTGCATTAGTTCGTAAGCTAACTTGTCGGCATCCATTGTTTTTATATCGGCTGCATTCGACACAAGACTTTCTTCAATACGTTGATGCATTAATTCGCCACGTGTTGGAGTAATCATTGTAAGCACGATGACAACAATAGCTAGTCCCACTGCCACTGAATATTTTTTGACATCAGATTTTAACCATGGCACTTTTTTACCATTCACACGGTTTTCTATTTTTTGAACCAAAATAAAAATGACTGTGGCTCCAATCACCATGATGAGTCCAAATACTTCACGTGATAAGCCCATCATTTCAAAGACCAATAAATCGCCCCAATTCTCAGCGTAATACATATCCTTAATCAAAGGGAATGATTCGCCAAAGGCAAATACGCCAAGTATGGCCCCAAACACAAAGGCCATGCCATCAACCTTACCGGTAGCAGCCGCGCACACACTTGTGCCTGGACAAAAACCGCCAATAATGAAACCACCTCCCATAATGCCACCGCCAATTAGAGCGGCCCATAAGAATGTTGGGTTTATGTAGATGATGCTTACATCAAGTAACTCCATGTGATTGAGTAAGATGACACCAACCATTGCCGTTACGCCGGCAGTCATAAATACTTTTAATACAGTGAAATCGTAGCCGTAGAAAAGGCCAACCAGTTTTTTTGTTGAACCAAAACCAGCTTGTTCAAGCGCGAAACCAAAACCTATACCAATAATGATGGCAAGGATGAAGTTAAATTCGTTGCTTATAATATGAGGTACTAATGGTGCCATTGTTAATTTGCTTTATTTATCCAAAGTTTTCTAAAAAAGAAGGCCAATGCGTAAGCCATCCCAAAAATTGATAACATGGTGATGATGCCGCCAAAGGACATGACTGCCATTCCACTTAAGGCTGAACCACTGGTGCAGCCCCGCGCTATTTGACTACCAAAACCAAAGAGTGCACCACCAAATATGGCAGCTGCAATTCGTGTTGAGTTTTTCACACCAACGCCTTTTTCAAGTTTAAGCGATACTCTGTTAGAGATAACGGCTGATAAAAAGGCACCAATGATAACACCAATGACTTCGAAGAACAACCAGGATTTCAACGGTCCATCAGGATGTTGATCGGCATATTTTTTATAATAATCTACCGATTCAGCATGACTTGGAGTTACGCTTTGAACCGTTTGCATTACTACACTTTTTAAGGCACCACTGGCGCCAAGCCCTCGACCACTAATGTAGATAGTAGCCAATAGAACAAACCCTAGAAAGAAACCAGCAAGGTAAGGGTTCATGTATTTTTTAGGAGTTTCTATCATTTCTCTTTTTCCTTAGTAGGTTCAACTTCGCTGTTTGAGGTGCTCTTATCCTCTTTATCTAATATTTCCCAACCAGTTAACATGGCTTTAATATTAGTGGTTAATGTATGCCCTGTTGTGGTCATGTATACATGAATAACAATAAACGACAGCAATAAAAAGGCACCTATGGTGTGAGCCCAGGCAATGTATTCTAAAGGAATATCACTGATGATGATAATATCATTGGCATCATAGGTTTTAAAATACATGTACAGTAAGCCAGATAGGATAACGATGGGTGCCATCACCAATTTAAAACCCAAATAAACCATGGCCTGTAGAGGGTTTAGCTTTTTACGAGCCGATTTAATGGTTGGGTGAGGATCGTTGCGAAACATCCCAATGGTATAATATTGAATCTGCGCTTTTAGCTTTGATATAGTTGGTATATATTGCTTCCATTCGCCAGTGGTGAAGTGCCAAAAAATTGAAAGTCCAATCAGACCTAATAATAAATAAGAAGCAATACGGTGATAGGCGACCGCTATCTCAAACCCTAACAACTGGAATGAATCGTGTATTTCAAAACCTGTGAGTGCTAAGAAAAAGATAAGTGCAGCCTGGCTCCAATGCCAAAAGCGTTCGAATTTTTTATAGATATATACTTTTTCCATTTTAATCGTATTTTATGTCTTCTGATTCAACTTCGTTTTTTGATAGGGCTTTAAAAAAGCGAGCTAGTGCATGAATAAAAACACCCGCAACTGATGCCCATAATAAGATATTTCCCAATAATTCAATCCAGTCATTGCTATCGCGTCCTGGTAGATAAAAACCGTCTAAATTGGCCAATCGACCATTGTTACTAGTGTGGCATTCTTCGCACGATAAGGCTTGTTCCTTGGGCGATACCATGTGGTTGATAGGCCAGTACATTTCTGTTTCTACAAATTCATAATGACCACTGTAGGGCAAACCCACTTCCTTCATGCCTGCTGTAGCGGATAATTGCCAATCAAAATCCATCCAATAAGCACTGTCACCTTTTGATTCGGAATACAAACGTGGTTGAATTAATAGTTTTGTTTCAGGATCGTAAATCTGATCTCCTCGATGCACTTTAACCGGGTATATCTTTGCTTTGCTATCATGAGCATCGCCTAGTAAGCGATTGACTTGAATAGGAAATTCAGAAACGGTATCGCCCAGGGCATAATGAGTAGCTTGACCGTTGAACCAATAGTACTCAGGTTCAACATTCTTTTCCCATACAAACTCACCTTTAATAGATAAGTAGGAGTGGTTGCCCATGGAATCTTCTTCATGAAAAGCATTACCATTTTCATCCAAACGTCCTGCTTCCGACCATTTCCAGGCCATCTTGGTGGCATTCTCTTTAGCGTAAGTTGGAATGTGACAAGTTTGACAACTTACTTTTGAAAAATGTCGATTAAGTAATTCGTCGTGGTGTGGTTTAGCACCGTGGCAATCATCACAATTCAGGCGGTTTACATCTGTTGAGGATACCGAATACAACTTTCCTTTTATTTGATGTTTATCTGCTGTATGGCAATCGACACACGACATGTTTATGCCATTGCTGGCCATGTGCACATCGGTATTTCGATCGCAGGAAAGCAGTGCTTCTTCCAAATCGCCGTGTTTTACGTTATTTCCACCACCGCTGTAAAAGTGACAAGCACCACAATTGATTTTATTTGGTCGCCCTACACTTTGTGCTACATTATTTAAATTAACACTACGATCGGGATAACCCGCCATGGCCGAACCTTTAATATATTCTTCGCTACCATCATGGCATACCATGCAATCCACATTACGTGCATTTTCAAAGTCAAAAGTATTGTTACCCATTCCAAAGCCAATGTGGCATTTGGCGCAGCTTTGTTCGTTGCTACTAGCACCAATACAAAAGTTATTGAGCACATTTTTCTTACCAACACTGGTAATACCTTTACCTTCCTCGTAAGCTAATCGCTCCCAATTCCAATGGCTGGATTGTATAATCTCTTTGTGGCGTTCGTTGTGACAAGTTAAACAGGCCTCAGTAACTTCCTGAGGTGTGTCAAACTGCTCTTGCAAAATGGTAAATTTTGAATGATCAACAGATGAAGATGGTTGAACAGCATACTTCTGTTTTAACTCGTATTGAGCTAAATTCAAAGGCTTCTCCTTATGAAATAAGTTAAGCGCTAATAGAATTAAAACTGTGCCAAGCACAGTAAATGTAATGATCTTGTTCATTATTTAGGTATTGAATAATCGAAATGCAAATATATCTAGATAAATAGATATAAAAAGTGCAGATAGTCACCTGTGACTAATTTAAATTCAGTCTTGTTAAAAATTAGACTGATTGATATGATTATTCAAAACCTTAATTGTTATGAACTAATAGGATAGAAGAGGTGCTATTATAAATTGGCGCCTCTGGAAATAATTGTAAGCAATGTAAAACTTAGCTAATTTTAATTCTTTGCGGTTTATTTTTATCATTGAGCGAAGCGAAAGTAAACACGCCGCTGATCACTTTTTCGCGACCGGTGTCATACATGGGTTCACAATAGATATCGACAGCAACATCAATTGTAACGGCTTGAACTTTTGATATTTTACCAACAACTTCAACGATGGTATTTTCTCCAACGGCTTTATGAAATTTAATTTCACCTGTTTTAATAGTGAACATGCGTTGTCTTGTAAATCTGGTAGCGGTAATGTAAGCTACTTCATCCATCCATTTTAGGGCTAAGCCACCAAACAAAGTTTCGTTCGCATTATATGTGGTTGGAAACACTGCTTTAAATTGTCGGGTCTCGCTATTCTTTATTTTTTCTTCCATCAACAAAAATTTTACACAAAAATACAATAAGATAATGAACATATGTTCAAATAAATTATATTTTTGCACTGTGATTATCACTTTTATTACCATACAAAGATATGCCACGAAAAAAAAGAAGTCGTAAAATACTGCACCCGCCTATAATGGAAGGGTTTAAACCCTTTGGGATACCAATGACCGAACTTGAGCCCGTTATTTTGCTTTATGAAGAATATGAAGCCATACGCTTAACAGATTACGAAGGCCTAATACAAGTTGCTGCGGCGGATGAAATGAATGTGTCGCGACCAACGTTTACGCGAATTTATGAAAAGGCAAGACAAAGTATTGCGAAAGCTTTTGTTGAAGGTAAGGCCATTTTTATTGAAGGTGGTGATTACCATACCGATGATCACTGGTATAAGTGCGAGGCATGTATGAAACTTAACATTGAAAATGAACCAGTAAGTGCTTGTCAATACTGCCAATCAGATAATTTACGAAAACTGAATAATACGGATGAATAAGGCGACTGAAACAAACGGATATTGTATATGTGTGCATTGCAATGAGCGTATTCCACATATTAAAGGGCAGCCGTGCCGCGAAGTAAAATGTGATAAGTGTGGACGGGCTATGATGCGAGAAGGAAATTATCACCACCAACTATATTTAAAAAAGAAAGGAGAACCAAAACATGAAAATTGCAGTTCCAACGAAAGGAAATGTCGTTGATGACCACTTTGGTCATTGCGATGAGTATACTGTGTTTACAGTGGTAGAAAAGCAAATTACAGAAACGGAGAAACTACCATCGCCCAAGGGCTGTGGCTGTAAAAGTAACATTGCATCCATTTTGCAGAATAAAGGCGTGAGTGTTATGCTTGCTGGAAATATGGGTAATGGAGCATTAAATAAGTTGAACAACTTCGGTATTGATGTTATTCGCGGATGCCAAGGTGATGTTAGTAAACTTGCGGAATCATTTATTGCAGGTACTTTAAATGACTCTGGTGTAGCTTGTCAAGCGCATGGGCACGCAGAAGAGGGGCATCAATGTCAACATTAACATGTGCTTATAACACAAAAAAGAGGGTATCCAAATGGATACCCTCTCTCTCGGTATTGTAAATATATTGTAAGTTATACAACTTTTACGTTTACTGCATTTAAGCCTTTTTTACCTTCTTGAAGATCGAATTCAACTTCATCACCTTCGCGAATTTCGTCGATTAATCCTGTTACGTGTACAAAATGCTCTTTTCCGTTATCTTCAGAAATGAAACCAAAACCTTTAGCGTCATTGAAGAATTTTACTGTTCCTTTACTCATTTTACTTGTATTGAAATTGTTATAATAATGATGTAAAGATAAATTATTAATTGGAATAAATCCAATTAAATGGTTTTATCTAACAAATTGATTACTTTTTTTTTGATTGAGGCTTTATTGATAAAGCTAAAACGCTTCAAAAGCCCCATTTATAAAAGAAAAGAGGGTGTCCAAACGGATACCCTCTTTCTTGGTATTGTAAAATATATTGTAAGTTATACAACTTTTACGTTTACTGCATTTAAGCCTTTTCTACCTTCTTGAAGATCGAATTCAACTTCATCACCTTCGCGAATTTCGTCGATCAATCCTGTTACGTGTACAAAATGCTCTTTTCCGTTATCTTCAGAAATGAAACCAAAACCTTTAGCGTCGTTGAAGAATTTTACTGTTCCTTTACTCATTTTACTTGTATTGAAATTGTTATAATAATGGCGCAAATATAAATGAATAATTGGAATATTTGAAGTTAATTTAGCTTAAGCACTATAAAGTTGATGATTTTTAGGTTTATTAGCTTTTGATATCGCAATTACATGCGCCTATATACGCTTAAATTCAGGTTATTGGGGAGATTATTTTCTTTGTAAAGAAATGGAAAATTAATTGCTTATTTTTAGTTAATTTCTAAATATAAGGCGAAAATTCTGTATTTAAAGGGCACAATTCATCCTTATTTATTCATTTGAAACACCATTTAATCCTAATTCTTTGGCTACTGTTTTCATCCCTTCGATGGTTTCCAATATTAATTCATCCAAATCCATATTTAAACGTTGTGCTCCATCTGTAATAATACTGCGGTCAACTTTAGCAGCAAAACGTTTATCCTTCCATCGCTTTTTCATGGATTTAAGTTTTAAGGAGTGGATACTCTTATCGGGACGAACCAACGCAGCGGTTGTAACTAGTCCTGTCAGTTCATCGGTGGCATACAGGATTTTCTCCATTAAATGAACGGGCTCAACATCGGTACATATGTCATAGGCATGAGATAGAATGGCTCTAATGTAGTCTTCGGGCCATTGTTCCTTTTCTAAAATCTCTTTTGCTTTTATACAGTGTTCTTCCGGAAATTGTTCGTAATCCACATCGTGCATTAAACCAATGATTCCCCACTTTTCCTCATCTTCATTGTATTTATTGGCAAAGTGGCGCATTACCGCTTCTACCGATAGAGCATGTTTATAAAGACTTTCGCTTTGATTGTATTGCTTAAAAAGGGCTAGCGCTTGCTGACGAGTTGGTACCATATATTAAGTTTTACACAAATATAAAAAATTTCATCGTCTAGGCTGGCGCTTTTACCTAATCATTAAAGCGAAACCCTCGGTAAAAACACTATCTTTCGACACCTTAAACAAAGTATTACATAATGGATTTAATTACACTAAACAAAGAATACGGATGCAATGATAATATTCGCTTTATTGATGAATACCATACCATTATTGCTGAAATTAAGAATAAATATGCAACAGTAAAAGTATCGCTTTATGGTGCACAGGTACTGAGTTTTAAACCCCATGATCAGGACGAGATTCTTTTTATGAGTAGTCAAAGTTACTTCGAAGATGGCAAGGCCATTAGAGGTGGCATTCCGGTTTGTTGGCCCTGGTTTGGTTCACACCCAAACAATGAAGAATTGCCATCGCATGGTTTTGCTCGTATTTCTACCTGGAAAGTCGTATCGTGCTTAAGCACAAATGATGCAGTAACGCTAAAATTGGGCTTGACAAGTAATGCATCAACATTGAAATTGTGGCCATTTGTTTTTAATGCAGAACTGGTGGTTAAATTGGGCAAAGAATTATCAGTATCATTAATTACCACCAATAAAAACGATGTACCGTTTGAAATTAGTTCAGCTTTGCATTCGTATTTTAAGCTGTCTGATTTTTCTGACACATCGCTTAAGGGCTTAAAAGATACTGCCTTTCTGGATGATGTGTCAGAAAAGGAAGGTTTGCAAAAGGAAGAATTACTTAGGTTTTCAGATAGAATAGATTGCAGGTATAGAAGAACAGAATCGCCATGCCTTATTAATGATAAGGATAGACAAATAAAGGTAGAAAAACGAGGTAGTGAAATTACTGTGGTATGGAACCCCGGGAAACAATTGTCTGCAGAAATGAAAGATTTGGGTGATCAGGATTATAAACACATGCTTTGTGTGGAAGCAGCTAATAGCTTGGAAGATACCATTACAGTTCAAGCCGGAAAAAAACATACTTTGGAAACAATTATTTCAATTGTTTAGATAGTTGCTTAATCCTTTTGCAAAGTTGATTGTTAAAAGAAATAAGATGTCTGATTCTTGATTTAGGAATCAGACATTTATTTTTGGATTAAACTTTACACACATATAATAATGCCAAAAACTTGCTACCACTGTGGAAGCCCTTCTCAAACTTGGGTAAAGCACGATGATAAAGACTTTTGTTGTGAAGGATGCGTAATGGTGTACGATATCTTGAAAAGCAACGATATGGGTACTTATTACGATATTAACAATGCGCCTGGCATTCGAAAAAAATCAACAACTTCAGAATATTACGATTACCTCGATCAGGATGAGATTAAGGCATCGGTATTAGATTTTCATGATGGAGATACCTGCCGCATTAAATTATATATTCCGTCTATTCACTGTAGTTCATGCATTTGGCTAATCGAGAATTTACAACACCTGCACAAAGGGGTCATTACTTCAACGGTTAATTTTAATAAGCGAGAAGCAAGCATAACTTATAACGAAGCACAGATAAAATTAAGCGAATTGATGAATTTGCTTTCGTCAATTAATTACAAACCTCACATTAAAACGGAGGAACAAAAGAAGTCGAGCAAAAAAAGCCGTCAGCTTTTGGTAAAACTGGGGATAGCAGGCTTTGTTTTTGGCAATGTAATGTTATTGAGTTTTCCAGAGTATTTATCGGACGATGTGGCGTTGAATCCTGAATTAATTGAGGCTTTTAAATGGATTAGCTGGCTCTTAGCTCTACCTGTGATGTTATATTCAGGAAACGACTATTTTATCACCGCCTGGAAGAACCTGAAACGCAAAATCATTTCAATTGATTTGCCTATTGTATTAGGTATTATAGCTATTTTTTTGCGCAGTACGTATGAGATAGCGACATCAAGCGGACCCGGTTATTTGGATTCTTTAACTGGATTGATCTTTTTCCTGTTAATCGGTAAATGGTATCAGGCCAAAACCTATGAGGCACTTAGTTTCGACAATGATTATTCATCTTATTTTCCTTTGGGCATTACTCGTATAAAGAATAATGAAGAAGAAATTATACCAATCAATCAATTAGAATCTGGTGATTTGATTTCGGTACGAAATGGTGAAATTATTCCTGCTGATGCTAGCTTAGAATCCATTGGTGCATCCATCGACTATAGTTTTATAACAGGCGAATCGGTGCCGGTGCGTAAGCAAAAGGGTGATACTATTTATGCTGGAGGAAGAGTTATTGGTAGCGCATTATTATTAAAGGTTGAGAAAAAAGTTGAAACGGGATACTTAGCAGAGTTGTGGAAAGAGCGAACCGATAAGAAATCGTCGGAATCGATGCTTTCGTTGACGCTAAATATGGTGAGTAAATATTTTACCATTGCAATACTTATTATTAGCTCCTTAACAGCGCTTTATTGGTTGTGGTTCGACAGTTCAAAGGCACTATTGGCCTTTACTTCGGTATTGATTATTGCTTGCCCATGTGCCTTGGCTTTGTCTGTTCCATTTGCCTTTGGGCATGCCAGCCGAATTCTTGGTAAAAACCATTTTTATCTCAAATTAAGTTCCATTATTGAAGGCTTAACTAAAACCGATCAGGTGGTTTTTGATAAAACAGGAACATTGACCGACCCTGACACTTTTAAGGTAAGTTATGAAGGTGAGGAACTAGATCATTTTAATCGCTCCATCATTAAATCATTGGCGCATCAATCACGCCACCCATTAAGTAGAGCTTTGTATCAGCACTTAAGCGATGCCGATGAATTTGAAGTGTTGGATTTTAAAGAATTGGAAGGTGCAGGGGTAGAAGCCATGATAATGAATCACAACATTAAAATTGGTTCAGCATCATATATTGGAATTGAAAGTAAAATAAAACAAGAGTCTGCGCGGGTGTATGTATCCATTGACGATAAAGCTATTGGGCATTTTGTGATAACTAATTATTATCGTCCCGAATGGAAAGAAATGTTACGAGTGGTGCAGAAAAAAGCAGTGGTTCATTTACTGTCGGGTGATAATGATGCAGAACGTGAGATATTGGAGCGTGAGATTGCCAATGCTGATAATTTACACTTTTACCAATCGCCTAAGGACAAGCAAGCTTACGTGCAGAAATTAAAAGACAACAACAAGTTTGTAACAATGGTTGGAGATGGGATGAATGATGTTGGCGCACTTAAGGAAGCACATGTTGGAATAGCCGTTGCCGATGATGTTTATCAGTTTTCACCATCAAGCGATGCCATCATTAGTGCTAAGGAATTAATTAAATTACCCGTATTTATCAATTTTGCCAAGTCAGCTTTACGCATCGTTTACTTAGCAATAGGCATTTCGTTTCTTTATAATGTAGTTGGTTTGTATTTTGCCGTTACCGGACAGTTAAATCCTTTATTTGCAGCTATATTAATGCCCTTGAGTAGTGCTTCTGTTGTAGTATTTACAAGTTTAAGTGTTATGTGGTCGGCAAAAAAAAGACGATTACTTTAAAATAATGGAAACAAATGTAATATTCAGATTGTAATTATAGGCGGAAAAAGTAAGCTGAGATTACGCATTTAAGAGCTTTAAATCTTAAATATTGTTTATATTTGACCGAAATTTTAACCGATATAAGGGAACGAACTTTATAAGATAGTATGGAGATAATAATTGTTTTAGTGATTGCCAGCCTGTTAGTAGCCCTATTATTTTTATGGCTATTTATTTGGGCGGTAAAATCAGGACAATACGAAGACGATTATTCACCTTCTGTGCGTATATTGTTCGATAATCACGATAATAAAGAGCTTAAGTCTAATACAAAATCCAAAATCACCGATGAAGCAAGAGACGTTTTATTACGACAATAAAATTGTCAAGTATTTTATGTTCGCCACCATAATATGGGGCTTAGTTGGTATGTTGGCTGGGGTGCTTGCAGCACTTCAAATGGCAATGCCAGTTTTTAATTTTGAATCTGAATACACCACCTTTGGACGCGTTCGTCCAATCCATACTAATGCGGCAATTTTTGCCTTTGTTGGTAATGGTATTTTTATGGGGGTTTACTATTCTATGCAGCGTTTGTTAAAAACACGCATGTTTAGCGATGTACTAAGTTGGGTACATTTCTGGGTTTGGCAATTTATCATTGTGCTGGCAGCGCTTTCTTTAGCGCTTGGTTTCACAACTGGTAAAGAGTATGCTGAGCTAGAATGGCCTATTGATATCCTGATTGCCGTCTGTTGGTTAGTATTCGGATGGAATATGTTTGGAACCATTGTAAAACGCCGTGTGAAGCATTTATATGTTGCCATTTGGTTTTACATAGCCACTTTCATAACGGTAACTGTTTTACATGTTGTAAACTCAGTAGAACTACCAGTCACTTTATTTAAAAGTTATTCTTGGTATGCTGGTGTACAAGATGCCTTGGTACAATGGTGGTATGGTCACAACGCTGTGGCATTCTTCTTAACCACTCCTTATTTAGGTTTGATGTATTACTTCGTACCTAAAGCTTCGAATCGTCCGGTTTACTCGTATCGATTATCCATCGTTCACTTCTGGACCTTCTTATTTATTTATATTTGGGCAGGGCCACATCACTTATTATATACTGCATTACCCGATTGGGCACAATCATTAGGTACGGTCTTTTCTATCATGCTAATCGCTCCATCTTGGGGTGGTATGTTAAATGGACTACTAACACTTCGAGGTGCCTGGGATAAGGTTCGCGAGAGTGCAACTCTTAAATTTATGGTTGTAGCTGTTACGGCTTATGGTATGGCAACGCTTGAAGGCCCATTATTATCATTAAAAAATATTAATGCCATCAGTCACTTTACAGATTGGACTGTAGCACACGTGCACGTTGGTACATTAGGGTGGAATGGGTTCTTAACCTTTGGTGTACTGTACTGGTTAGTTCCTAAAATATTTAATGTAAAGCTATATTCTGAGAAATTGGCCAATGCGCACTTCTGGATTGGAACTTTAGGTATTTTATTCTATGCCATACCGATGTATTGGGCTGGTTTAGCGCAAAGCCTTATGTGGAAAGAATTTACTTCAGAAGGTTTATTAGCTTATCCTAGTTTCTTAGAAACAGTGACGCAAATACGTCCGATGTATTACATGCGTGCCTTTGGTGGTGTGATATATTTATCGGGTGCTATTTTAATGACTTACAACCTGTTTAAAACAGTTGGTAAAGGTAATATGGCAGCTAATGAAGAAACAACCGCTGTTGTTGAGAATCTTACCGCTAAAAAACCTGGTGAGAAGTTACACGCTGTATTGGAGCGTAAACCTTTCCAGTTTATGATATTATCATTAATAGTTGTGTTAATCGGAACTTTCGTAGAACTGATTCCTACTTTCTTGATTAAATCAAATGTGCCAACTATCTCTAGTGTAAAGCCTTATACACCACTTGAATTAGAAGGTCGTGATATTTACATCCGCGAAGGTTGTTATAACTGTCACTCTCAAATGGTTCGACCATTCCGATCAGAAACAGAACGTTATGGCGAGTATTCCAAAGCTGGTGAGTTTGTTTATGATCATCCATTCCAATGGGGATCGAAACGTACTGGACCAGATTTAGCTCGTGAAGGGGTGATGACTGGTAAAATTTACAAACCAGACGCCTGGCACTTTAATCACATGTTGGATCCTCAAAAATTGAATGCCAATTCAATCATGCCGAAATATCCATGGTTGATTAGTGACGATGCGGATATTGAAAGGATACCGGCTAAAATTAGAGCCATGCAAACTCTTGGTGTTCCTTATGCCGAAGGTTATGATGAGCTTGCCATTGAAGATTATATGGCACAAGCCGATAAAATAACTAATGGACTGAAAGCAGCTGGAATAGAAACAAAAAGTGAAAAGGAAATCATTGCTTTAATTGCTTATTTGCAGCGTTTAGGTACGGATATTTACAAAGTACAACCTGAGGCGGAATTGGCCGAATAAATAGGATAATATGAAACGACCATTTGGGGAGTTCAATCCCGATAGCTATCGGGAGGCAATTGAAATAAAAATTTTAAACAGATGAAATTAGTAAGACACTATTTAGAAGACATTGCTGGGATTGAAATTTATCCGATCATTTCATTTTTACTGTTCTTTGCCTTATTCATATTCGTATTATGGTACGTTATAAAAATGGATAAAGCACATGTAATTGAAGTTTCGAACTATGCAACGGATAAGGCAGACGAAGTACCAACTGCCGACGAGAGTTAATAAGTTGATTAGAAAAAACGAGAGCTGTAATGCAGCTTTCGTTCATATAATATTTATTTCATATCTATGGAAGAGATCAAAAAAGACCACAAAAATCTACCGGAAATTGACCCTTTAACGAATGATAAGTTCGTTCCGGAGCATGAATTTGATGGCATACGAGAATTAGCAAATAATCCACCGTGGTGGTTAACATTTATCTTGTTGGGCAGTATATTGTTTGCATACATTTATATTGCACGCTACCATTTCTTTAACGATGGTGATTTGCAAGTTGCAGAATATGAGCAGCAAATGTTGGATGCTATCCCTGAAGAAGTTGAAGAAGCAGCCACTACAGGTGAGGGAGGTATAACTATTGAAACTGTAAAAGTAGATTATACCATTCCTTTAGATGATAAGGCTGACTTAGCAAAAGGTGCAAAGGTATTTGCTACCAACTGTGCTGTATGTCACCTGGCTGAAGGTCAGGGATTGGTTGGGCCTAACTTAACCGATGAATATTGGATTCATGGGGGAAGTTTTGAAGATATTATGCACATTATTAATACTGGTGTTATCGAAAAAGGAATGATTGCCTGGAAAGGTCAATTATCGTCTAAACAGATACATCAGGTGGCAAGTTACATTACTACTTTAGTGGGTACTAATCCGCCTAATCCTAAAGCTCCTGAAGGAGAAAAGTACGTAGCGCCTGCTGAATAAAAGATAGATCAGAATTAAAATAACTCGGGCAATGTTTATCACTTTGCCCGATTTTATTTAAAGATGTTTTATATTTTTACAAGTGAATGAATAAACCTCACACCAATGACAAATGAACCCAAAGAATCTTTTCGCGATCGGATAGTCACGATGAATGAGAAAGGTGGAAGAAATTGGATTTATGCCAATAAACCTTCTGGCAAATATTATAAGGCCCGTAATATTGTGGGCATTATTTTGTTGGCTTTTCTATTTATAACACCATACATTAAGGTGGATGGTGAGCCGCTTTTGTTGTTTGATATTATTCATCGCAAGTTTGTCTTGTTTGGAGTTGTTTTCTGGCCGCAGGATTTTCATTTATTTGTGATAGGGTTAATTTCTATTATAGTGGCCATCATTACTTTTACGGTGGTTTATGGCCGTGTTTGGTGTGGATGGACTTGTCCTCAAACCATCTTCATGGAAATCATTTTTCGTCGTATCGAGTATTGGATCGAAGGAAGTGGTGATCAGCAACGCATTCGAAATAATGGAGAAGATAGTTTTGATAAATTGTGGCGTAAGACTCTAAAGCATTTCATTTTCATCTTAATATCATTCTTCATAACGCATACAATGCTCTCGTACATTGTGGGGGTGGAGATGGTGAAACAATACATTACTGGTTCACCTACTGAGAATTTTAGCGTGTTTGTTGCCATTATGATTTTTACGGCAGCCTTTTATGTGGTGTTTGCTTATTTTAGAGAGCAAGTCTGTTCTTTAATTTGTCCATATGGTCGCCTACAAGGCGCTTTACTGGACAATAATACCTTAATGGTCACCTACGATTATAAACGGGGTGAATCAAGAGGGCCAATGCGTAAAGAGGAGGATAGAGCAGAGGCTGGTAAAGGCGATTGTGTTAATTGCCATAAGTGTACAACTGTTTGCCCTACAGGTATTGATATTCGTGATGGTATTCAGTTGGAGTGTATAAACTGTACTGCTTGTATCGATGCATGTGATGGGGTAATGGAACGCTATAAATTACCTAAGGGATTGATTAGAATTACTTCGTTGAATAACGTTGAGAAAGGAGAGAAATTTAAATGGACGCCTCGTATAATTGCCTATACAACTTTAATGGTAGCGTTGACAGGTGTGTTAATAGTACTGTTTAATTTACGAAGCGATTTTGAAACAACAATTCTTCGCGTTCAGGGTTCTTTATATCAAAAGGTGGATGATCAGCATCTAAGTAATATTTATAATTACAAGGTGGTTAACAAAACCAATCGTGAGGCTGAATTAAGTATTAAATTGATTTCTCCCGAAGGTGAAGTTCAACTGGCTGGAAGTTTGATGAAGATTGAGAAACAAAAGAAAATGCAAGGTGCTTTCTTAATAAAGTTATCAACCGAACAATTAACTGGATCGAATACTGAAATAAAAATTGGTATTTACGAAGGTGAAGAATTAATTGAGGTTATTAGTACCAGTTTTGTCGGGCCATAATTTTTGGTTCTTAAATTGGTTTTAGAAAACGAATTGTCTTGAAATAAAAAGTATAGAATGAAATTTAATTGGGGACACGGAATATTTCTGGCTATTGTATTAGGCGCTTCTGGATTGGCAACTTTGGTATTTATTACGACCAGAGAACGCATTGATATGGTGACAGAAGAATATTATCCAAAAGAATTAAAATATCAGGATCAGATATCTAAGATTATTAATTATCAGGCCTTGGCTAAAAAGGTTGAAGTAAGTAGTGATAATGATTTAGTGATTAGTTTTCCTGAAATTACTGGTTCTGCGGATGGCATCGAAGGTGAGGTTCACATTTATCGTCCGTCGAATAAAGCATTGGACATTGAACGCACTGTTGCTTTGGACTCCGCTTTTAGCATGAGTATAGCGAAAAAGCATTTTAAAGCTGGCAAATATGAGTTAATGATTGAATGGCAAGCCAATGAGGTAGCATATTTCACAAAATTACCTTTATACATCGATTAAAAATGGGAATACTTGAAGGATTCGTAATTGGCTTTTTTGGCAGTTTGCATTGTGTTGGCATGTGTGGCCCTTTGGCCCTTGCTCTTCCTTTACCAACCAACTCGGTTTCTCAAAAGGTAATTGGTGCTTTATTATATAACCTTGGCCGGGCACTAACCTATAGTCTTTTAGGTTTAATATTTGGTTTTGTTGGAGCAGGGTTGAAGCATTCGGGCATTCAAGAAATAGTATCAATTTTATGTGGTGCTATTATGATTCTTTCAGTTATTTTACCAGGTATAATCAAATTACCTAAGGGAAGTAATAAGGTCTCAAATTCGATTTATTCTACTCTTAAAAAGAAGATTGGTGATTCCTTGAATCGCAGAAGTGTTGGCAACCTTTTTATTATAGGTATACTTAATGGCTTTTTACCATGTGGCTTGGTCTATGTTGCCATCTCAAAAGCTGTATTATCATTAACCATTCAAGAAAGTGTATTGTCCATGTTTTTCTTTGGCTTGGGTACTTTACCAATGATGTTTGCAGTGGCATTTTTCTCCGATATAATAAGAAGTCGATACCTTCATAAGTTGAAGGCTTTCATTCCTGTTTTTATTGTGATTTTAGGTGTAATATTTATTCTTCGCGGACTAAATCTGGGAATCCCATATATTAGTCCGGATATGAGTAAGGCAGCCTGTTGTCATTAATTGCTTTATTCCTTTTTTATCGGGTTAATCACCTATAAATGCTATTAGAGTATAAATTAGTGTTTTAAGCACTTTATTTTGCATAGTTTTTTTAGTAAATTACAGTTTGGCACTTTTTAGAACTTACTTGCTAAGCTTTATTTACTTACATCTAAAACTAAGTTGAAATGAAGATTAAATCATTGAATAACATTGGTATTGGCAGAAGATTAAACTTGGTACTAGGATCGGTAGTAGTGATAATCATAACGGGATTAGGTACTTACACGCTGATATCTCAAACCAATACATTTAATAATTTATTAGGTAGTTTCTCTTACGAACAAACAGCTGATTTAAAGCGCTTAGTTAATCTTCAGATAGAGATTAAACAAGATGTTGTAAACTCGGGCATTAATGTTGCCAACAAATTTTTCTACCAAAGTAGTGTAGAACTTAATTCAGATAATTTATTAAGCGTTAAGGCTAAAAATCAAATAACAGGTGAAATCCTGGAGCTTGATATTCCAGAGTTTTTACATGCTAATACACGTGTTCATGAGAATTATGCTTTTGTAGATGAAATAGGTACTATGCTTAATGGTACCGCTACCATCTTTCAGCGCATTCCTCAGGGGTTTTTACGCATTTCCACCAATGTTTATAATAAGCAGGGGCAACGCGGAGTTAACACCTTTATTCCAAACGATTCTCCGGTTATACAAGCCATTCTCGCTAAAGAGACCTTTAAAGGTAGAGCTTTTGTTGTTGATGATTGGTATCTAACGGCTTACGAACCAATCATTATCGAAGGAGTTGTGCAAGGTATTTTGTATGTAGGGTTTAAAGAAAAAGACATGTCGAGCATCAAGGATGTGTTTGCTAGTAAGGTTTACCTCGATTCAGGATTTCCTTTTTTAATTGCTAAAGATGGTACAGTATTGGTACATCCCGTTGGCGAAGGTACCAATAAATCAGATGAAGCGTTTTTTCAAGAGATGCTTAATTCGGGGCAGGAGAAGGGCCGAATCGATTACACTTATGAGGGAATAGGTAAGATTTTATATTACGAATACATTCCGCGCATTGAGGCTTTTGTCGCTGTATCCTATCTTAAGTCAGAATACAATCGTGGCATTTACGAGAAACTGGTTGTTCTAATTATTGTGCTTCTGCTTAGTGTTGGCATATTTGTAATTGCCATTCGATTAATTACCAATTCCATCACTAAACCTCTTAACAGGAGTGTTGAATTAGCGCATAAAGTGGCGCAAGGCGATTTGTCTTCAAGTATACATCTTGATCAAGAAGATGAAGTTGGGCGTTTAGCTCAATCTTTGGAGAACATGATTACAAAATTGAAACAAGTGGTGGCTGAAATATCTCAAGGATCGGAGAACATAGTATCTGCGAGCGATCAGGTTAAGTCAACATCCATGCAGTTGTCCGAAGGAGCCACTCAACAAGCAGCTTCCGTAGAAGAGGTATCATCGACAATGGAAGAGATGGTAAGTAATATTGAACAGAATGCTCACAACGCTCAAAATACGGAACAGAAATCAAACAAAGTGCATGAGGATATCCAAATTGTAAATGAAAAAATAACAAAGCTTGTGGCTTTTACAAATGACATATCCCAAAAGATTAATATCATAAACGAAATTGCGAATCAAACCAATATATTGTCTCTTAATGCAGCCGTTGAAGCAGCACGAGCGGGAGCCGAAGGCAAAGGGTTTGCTGTGGTTGCCAATGAAGTTAAAAAATTGGCTGAACTAAGTAAAAATGCTGCCAATGAAATAGTTAATTTAACTCAACTGGGATTGGAAATGGCTGAAGTATCGAGCTCAACCATGCTTGGTGTTGTACCCGAAGTTGATAAAACCACTGAATTGGTCAAAGAAATATCTGTATCTAGCGCGGAGCAATTAGAAGGGGCTGGGCAAGTTAATTCGGTTGTACAAGGATTAAATAACCTGACCCAACTTAATGCCTCATCTAGTGAGCAGTTAGCGGCTAGTGCCGAACAATTATCATCACAAGCCAATGACCTAAAAGAGATGATTGCCTTTTTTTCAATTAAGGATGAGAAATAGATATTAAGACAAAAGTGTATTTTATTTCAATTAAAAAAGGGTAATATATTTTTTGAGAATAAAAATTCATATACATTTGCGCTCAAATTGGTTCAAGAGGTAAAATCATTACCTGGCGATAAAAGGGAATGCCGTGAAAGTCGGCAACAGTTTCCGCTGCTGTAAGTCTTGATTCCGAGAAAACGGAATAGCATGCTACAACCAACAATGCCACTGTTAATAGATACAACGGGAAGGCGGTTAGTAGTCAAGACAAGTCAGAAGACCTACCAATATAAACTTAATTGTTCAAAGCATTCGGATAAAGTGCAAGGCAATGTTATACAAGATGTATTCATCGTAGCTTTCGTTTGTAGAACAGTTTTTATTTGACCGATTAAGAGGTGATGAAAAAAGAGCTGTTGATAATTGTATTTTTTGTGTGCGTTGCATTTGCAAACGGACAAATTATAGATACAGTGAATGTGGAAGAAGTTGTTGTTACTGGAACCAGTATTAGCCGTTTCCAGGCAGGTTCAAAGATTGAAAAGGTCCCAGAACAACAGTTTGAATTAATGCAAGGTGGAAATCTTGATCAGTTAATTTTGCGGTTTACACCCTTTGCCATAAAAAGTACAGCTGGTTCTTTAGCCACAATTCGGGTCAGAGGTACATCACCAGATCACACAAGTATCAACTTTGGTGGAATTAATATTAATTCAATGACGCTGGGAAGTTCCAACCTAAGCAATGTACCCTTGTATTTATTTGATGAAATTGGTCTTCAGTACGGAAGCGCTTCGGTGGTTAACGGATCGGGGAGTATTGGTGGCGCTATTCATTTAGGGATGAATAATTACTGGGTGAATGGTTTTAAAGCTGAAGCAAGGATTGATTTTGGGTCGTTTGATGAAGAATTATATGGCACTAAGTTGTTTTATGGCAACGGTAAGTTGGAAGGCGTTACAAGAGTTTATTATTATAAGAAAAAAAATAATTTTCCTTTTTTTAATACCACGCATGATTTTGAGAAAAACGGTGCATTTGGAGAGGATGTTCAACGAAATGCATCAGTTGAGAATAAAGGCGTGATTCAAGAGTTTAATTACAAACTTAATACTAATGAGACCTTTACTTTAAAAGCATGGATTGAGAGTGATTGGCATGAGATACAACAAAACATGCAAACCAATGCGTTTCAACCAAATATGCGTAAAACTTTAAGTGATGATCATGTTCGATTGTGGACAGAATATAAAAATGAAAAAAAGAAACTGCATTATAAGTTAGGTGGCGGATATGTTTACGACAATTCAGTTCATAATCATTCTACTAATAAAATATCAACGCAGCGTTTAATATTCAATGGGGATGGAGAATATAAAATAACCAATAGCAGTAGTTTTAAAGGTGGGGTTAATTTTAAATCAATTTTTCCAAAAGTATACGCTTATAATACCGACTTAAAACGAGAAGATTGGACCGATATACACCTTTCGTATTATCAAAATTTCTTTAATAAATTAACCGTATCTGTTAATTTGCGCCAAGCCTTTGTAACTGATTTTGATGTGCCTTTTACACCTGCTGTCGGGTTTTCTTATAATGCGCTTGCCAAAGAAAAATACGTACTTAGTTTTACTGGTAATGTATCTAAAAGCTACCGTGTCCCAACTTTCAATGATCGCTATTGGGTGCCAGGTGGCAATCCAAATCTTAAACCTGAAGATGGCATAAATTACGAGCTTGGATCAAAGTTTAGTTACTGTATTGATGGTCTTTCTGGCACAATCAAAGTAAATGCTTTTTATTTAGATGTTGACAATTGGTTACTATGGATAAATGGCAGTAATGGCTGGGAGGCGGATAATGTTCAGCGCGTCGTAAGTAAGGGAATTGAGGCTCAATCAAATTGGGATATTCATGTTCAAAAGTATACGATTAACACAGGTCTTAATTATTCTTATAACCCTGTTGAACGTGCAGAGGTTGTTGGTTCAAGTTCGGGACAGAATAAGGCAATTGGACGGCAATTGGAGTACGTTCCTTTACATAGGGGAGTCTTTTATCTTAGTGGTATTTATAAGGATTTATCGGCTGGTTTTGATTTTAATTACACGCATAAACAATATACCTCTCAGGAGCAAAATACGATTCCAGCGTACACCTTAGTAAATCTTCAATCGAGTTATAAGTACAAAGTAAATGATGACCATGTATTTCGTTTTGCGGCATCATTAAATAATATTCTAAATAAAGACTATCAATCCTCTGAGGGTTATCCAATGCCTCGAATCAATGGTAGATTAAGTGTAACATATAAATTTAAATAAACATAACTATAAATTAACTTCTTATGAAAAAGAATTTTTTTAGCTTAATTTTTCTTCTTACAACATTAAGCCTTGGTTTTACATCATGTAGCGAAGATGAAACAATTCCTGTTTTAAGTGCTGGATTTACTACTTCCGCCAATGTTGTTGAAGCTGGTGAAGCAATTGAATTTACAAACTCATCTACATCGGCAACTGAGTATGCTTGGGATTTCGGAGATGATGTTACCTCAAAAGATCAGAATCCGGAACACACATATGCAGCTGATGGGAAATATACAGTTACTTTAGTGGCAACAAATGGTGAAAAAACTGAGCAATTTCAAACCAAGGTTTATGTTGGTGAATATGCGTATGTACTGAATTATGGTGGCTATAACGGTACTAAAAGTTCCATTACTTTATATGATAAGAAAACAGCGTCGGTGCCTGTTTTTGACTATTATAATTTAAGGAATAATACCATAATGACATCAAATGCACAAAGTGCTTATCAATATGGTAATAAGATTTATTTTATGGGCAACAATGTTGACCGCATTACATATGTTGATGCTGCAACATTCATTCAGTCGAATAACGGTATTACTGATCAAGTAATTAAACCGCGAAATTGTATTGCACACGATGATATTTTATATGTTTCTTGCTGGGGTGGTGAAGTTTGGAATGATGCTTCAATATCGTACATTCTTAAAATTGATACTAAAACCGATGCCGTTATCGGTAAAATAATGCTTGCCGGTGGCCCGGAAGATTTAGAAATTGCTAATGGTAAATTATATGCAGCTTTGAATTACGATAAAAAAGTGGCTGTTATTGACATGGCATCTGAAGCTATTACCTACATTGATATGCCTGGTGTATGTTCTTATATTACTAAAGATCCATCAGAAAATATTTTCGTATCGGTAGTTAGCTCTTTCAGCACACCAGCTGACCAAGATGGATTGGCGCATATCAATACTCAGAATGACACCTACACGATGTATCCTTTATCGGGGATTAGCGCAGCTTATGTTAATGTTATGGCAGCTAATACTGATTTTAGTAAATTATATGTAATGACTTCAGCGTACGATTCTAGTTGGAAGCTTACTGGAGCTGTTGCCGTTTTTGATGTTGCTTCAAAGGCATTTGAAAGCTCTAATATTGTAGAAGGTTTGTTTGGTATTAACGGTATTGGAGTTAATAATTTAAACGACGACCTTAACGTATTTATTTCACCTAGTACAACCGAGTCTGGTCAAATTAAAGTTTATTCTAAGGATGGAGTAGAGAAAAAGAGCATTGGAGTTGGTATAGCACCAATGATGTTGTTTGATATTGAATAAATATAAATAGATTATAGAGAAGAGGGAAATGATGCATTTGATGCTTTATTTCCCTTTTTTCTTTTTGTGAAATGATATTATTTAAATAGAATAAAGTAATAATTAAGAAAGGAATAATATCTTTGATACCGTTTTTGACATGACTAAATGTTGAATATATTTAAATTAAAATATTGAATACGAATATGAATAAGTTATTCCTAACACTATCCATCAGTTTATTATTATTTACTGCATGTAAAGATATCAATACATTCACTTTAAATGATAGTCAAGGTACTTTCGTTTTGAATCAAGGAGATTCTGAAACCAGTACTTTAAGTCGCTATGATTATGAGCAGAAAATAGTCACTAACAATTTGTTTAAATCAAAAAACAATGGAAATGAGTTAGGGGCTAACGTATCAGTTTTTAAAGTCAAAAAAACCGATAAGTATACAAGTGGTTTGGGCTTCTTTGTTTTTCCTGAACGTGATGAAGTTGAAGCGATGAGTATGAGTACCTATGGTATTATTGGTAATGTTGATGAACTTTCACATCCTAACGATATACTTATAGCTAATAGCAATTGGGCATATGTAAGTTGTGGAGATGGAATTTCCGAAGGTGATGATGATAATGTTGTTACTAAGGTTGATATTGAAAGTTTTGAAGTGACAGATACAAGAATTAAAGTGGGTGCTGGTCCTGATAAATTAGTGAGTGCTGGAAAATACTTATATGTGGCAAATAAGATGGACGGCACGGTTAGCATCATTGATATGACTAATGATGTGTTAGTAGAAACCATTGAAGTAGGCGGATACCCTTTTGATATGGCCGTTGATATTGATTTAAATATTTGGGTGTATTGTGATGGTGATGCAGCAGGTTCGAATCAAAGTTTATACGTAATTAGTCGCGTTACGGGTGGTGACGTATTGACTCATAGCGTCGAAGAACGAGTTACTTTTTTAAATCAGGAAGATCACGGTAAGAATGCGATAATTACATCGCTTGACGGAAGACATCTTTATTTTGTTCATGGTAAAACTCACCGTATGAGTGTGTACGAATCGGATTATCGTGGGGCGATGCATGACGATAGTAAATACAAAGATGCGACCTTATATTCTATCGCATTTGAATCACGCACCGGAAAACTACAGGGTTTATATAAAGTAGATGGAAGTAATGGAAAACTACTTGTTTTTGACACCAAAGAAGATGATCATTATTTGGGTCAAGAATATACAGTAGGTATTAACCCAATTCAGATAGAGTACAATTACTAATAATAGTAATAGCTATAAATTTTAAGCCTCGTGTAATACGGGGCTTTTTTATATCATAAACTTGGTGAACAGAATCAAAAACTGTATACTTGTTCAAAACAGTACAAAATGAAAAATAATTTAAAACATACATATTGGTGGCGCTACTTAAATAGTATTTAAGTGGATCAGCTAACAAATAAATTTATATAGCCATAGGTTCCACCTGTGGCTTTTCTTTTATAATTAAATCACTAAAAATGAATCAGAATTCAGACAAAGCAGAATTAAGCACTGCGGTAATGCCTGATGAAAATGGGTTCTTTGGCGAATTTGGCGGCCGATTTGTGCCACCTATGCTCGAACCTATTATGCAGGAAATTACTGAGGCTTATCAGAAGATTAAGGATGATCCAGTTTTTAAGGAGGAATTATTTCAACTTCAAAAACATTATACCGGACGACCATCGCCAGTGTTTCATGCACAAAACTTATCTAAACGGCTAGGTGGCGCCCAAATTTACCTCAAGCGAGAAGACTTAAATCACACAGGAGCTCATAAAATTAATCATTGCCTTGGCGAAGCCTTGTTGGCCAAGAAAATGGGTAAGAAGAAATTAATAGCCGAAACTGGTGCCGGGCAACACGGCGTTGCTTTAGCTACAGCTGCGGCTTTGGTTGGCTTAGAGTGTGATATTTACATGGGTGAAGTAGATATTTACAAAGAGCATCCCAATGTGGTTAGAATGAAAATTCTTGGTGCTCGGGTTATTCCTGCAACACATGGATTAAAGACATTAAAAGAAGCGGTTGATTCAGCTTTTGAAGCCTATATGGGCGACCCTGTTAATCAACTGTATGCCATTGGATCGGTGGTTGGCCCTCATCCGTTCCCAATGATGGTACGCGATTTTCAAGCGGTTGTTGGTCGCGAAGCCAAGGAACAGTTCAATGAAATTAATGGAAAGCTACCTGACAACTTAGTTGCTTGCGTTGGCGGAGGATCAAACGCAATTGGATTATTTTCGGCTTTCTTAAACGATGAAAGCGTTAATATTTATGGTGTTGAACCAGCAGGAACAAGTTTCAAGACCGGCGAACATGCTGCAACACTCACACATGGTAAACCAGGAATGATTCATGGTTACAAGTGTTATTTATTACAGGATGAAAAAGGTGAACCGGCTGCAGTTAATACGGTGGCAAGTGGTTTGGATTATCCTGGTGTTGGGCCTCAGCATTCTTACTTAAAAGATCTTAAGCGCGTTAATTACGAAAGTATTAATGATAAAGAGGCTATTGATGCTTTTATGCAATTAGCTCGTGAAGAAGGTATTATTCCTGCCTTAGAAAGTGCCCATGCGGTTGCTTATGCCATGAAATTAGCACCTACCTTATCAGCCGATCAAACAATTCTTGTGAATCTATCAGGAAGAGGAGATAAGGATATCGATTATGTGGTTGAGAAGTTTGGCGAGCAGTATGGTATTAAAGCATAATTATTAATCATAAAAAAACCGGAAGTTCACGCTTCCGGTTTTTTTATATCATAATTTGAAAATTATTTCTTCTCAAATAAAGTTGGCTTAAAGGTTAACTGAACCCAAGCCCAGTGGTTTCCTGTACTATTCTTCTCAACACCTTTTATTGCATATAAGGCATCTTGAGCAAACATGTGAGAGTAACCAAAATCGAGTTGAACCTGACCTTTGTGTGAATATGCACACCATAAATCAACTTCAGTACCTAAACCTTTGCTGTGATCACTAATTTCGCCATCTGCACTAAAAAAGTGAACTGCAGCATTAAATTTAACCTTACCAGGTTTGATATGACCTTTTACGTAAATGTCGTTCAATCCAACACTAGTTCCTCCATGGTTACCTACATAGAAATAATCCATAAATCCATTAAACTTATGGTTGGTACCATATAATGGAGCAAATGTATTATTTTTCTCGTTTTCACTTTGGTCGGTACCTGATAGTAACTCATAACCTGCACCAATAGACGCTTTATCACCCAATGGCATGTTTGCATCAATTGAAAAGTTAAGCGCTGAAATATCTTTACCACCAGCGTCTTCACCAAATTGATAGTATAAATTACCTACCAATTTTACATCCGAAATTTTGCTTTTAATGTGGGTACCTAAGGTCTTACTGTATCTAATACCTTGTTTAATCATTTCACCAGTATTAGGGTCTGTTTCTTTCGCATAAGGTTTACCATTATTCAAGAATAGAACACTACCTGAATAACTATCCGTTTTATGGTTTAACCAAAGATATTGCATGGCTTTGTATGCATCAGGTCCCAAGTAAAAGTTATCGTGCATATTTGAGTTGTTATATGCTAGGCCTAAATGCGCATTGAAAGTTCCTTTGTATTTAAAAATAGCAACATCGTGCGAACGCGCTTGCTGTGCCCAGCCAACACTACCTAATATACGGTGATCATCGTAAACCAGTTGCTGACGACCGGCTTTTAAAGCAAACTTATCACTCATAAACCACTCGGCCCAAGCTTGGTGGATGTAAGTAACATTATTTCCATTAGTTGTTAACTGAGCTTCTTGCCCCCAAAGGCGAACATCCTGAAAAACAACTCCAACAGCAAATACTTCGTTCTTAAAATCAAGGTTTAAACGCGTACGTTGGCTGGTCAGAATAGATGCTTCTTGTCCGTCGGAAGCTGGTTGTTTAACACCTTGGTTTAATTCCGTACGTGGACGTAATTCAGCCGATATTTTAACCTGTGCAAAACTGCCAATGCTTAACATTAGGGCACAGATGCTTAGAAATATTAATTTTTTATTCATAGTTGTAATTGTAGATTAATAAAAAGGCAGAACTAAAGAAGTGCAATACTCCCAATATTCTGCCTTTATTTCTTATCGATTATTAGTTCAATGAAGTTTCGTAAGTAGCTTCACGTTTATCTTTTTCTGCTTCCCACTTAGGAACTATAGTTTTCAAGAACTCATTCTTTTCCTCTTGCAACTTTTCAACAGGTAAACCAATGAATGCCTGAGCTTTTGCTTTAGTAGTAATATCTGGGTAAGGTATTTCTTTGTTATGTCCCATTGAAGCTAACAAGCGACTTAACTTAAGTCTTCCTTCCTGAGCAACAACAATACCAGTTGAGATTACACGACTCGTTTCAACAGGCGAGTGGAATGAACCACCGTGGCTGGCCGCAGCATAATCCCAACGCCATTGTGCATGACGAATGTCAGTTAAGATATCTTTCATTTGCTCTTCAGTGGCACCATTGTCCCAAGCAAACTTAGCTTCCACATGCATGCGAACGATTAGCTCTTCTAATTTATCACGATTTTCTATGATACGATCCTGACGTTCGTAAACATCTTCAATTAAACTAGCGGTCTCTTCGCGGTGACATACTTGACACGAGTTAGCTACGTTGTTCAATGGACTCTGAATGTGGTGATCCGTAAATTTTTGTCCACCTTCACTCTTATAAGGCATGTGACAATCGGCACAAGAAACACCGCGCTTAGCATGAACACCCGTTAAATAAACTTCGTAACCTGGGTGCTGTGCTTTTAGCATAGGTGCTTTACTTAATTTATGAGTCCAATCAGCAAAACCAATTTCATCGTAATATTCTTCCATTGCTTCAACCGACATACCTTTGTCCCATGGGAAAGTTAGGTATGGTGAACCTGGATTAGATTTTTTATTGAAATAGTATTCAACGTGACACTGAGCACAAACCAATGAACGCATTTCCTGATGAGACGCTTCATCGATATCTTTACCCATACGTTCGAATGCTTCGACTAAGGCTGGACGAGTAATTTTAAGGTTCATGGTTTCCGAATCGTGACAATCGGCACAACCAATGTTATTCATTACTTCGTGTCCTTTTTCATCCCACTTACCTTTATAAAATTCGGCAGGTCCCATTTCTTTCATTAAGCGCGGCACATCCGGGCTTTTACAAGTCCAGCATGTATTTGGCATCGGGCTTCTTTTTTCTTCAGTTGGCCCGCCGGTACGTAATGATACCTGAATATCTTCAACAGCATACATATGTCCACGGCCTTGATTATAATCCTTAGCAAAACCATAACCAGCCCAAAGCACAACTAAACGTGGATCTACTTCGAGCATATCAATCATAGCTGCACCGTTGTATTTACTGGCAAATACCGTGTCTTTAGTATTCATGTACGACTGGTACTGCTTCGGGAAATTCTGTCCCCATACTTCGTTACGAGGCTCCGTAGGCGCATGTTTTACTTTTGGCGTATAAGCAAATACAGCTTCTGCACGGCGTTCAATCACCGACGAAGCAAGTAAGCCTAATAAAAACACTACAACGATGGTTATTAAGAACATGGCCCAACCTAACCAAGGTTTATTTTTAATCTGTTCGCGAATAGGTTTCATATATTTAGATTTTAGTTATTCATTATTTAATTCTTTTATCCATTCTGGCAGCGGACTTTCGGGTACCGGCACACGTGCATGAGGCACACTGGATAAACTGTTAACTCGGCCATGTGGCGTTTCACGGTGACACTCCCAACAAAAGCGATCTTGAATGTTCATATGAACATCAGGAACCTTCGCCAAGGTTTTGTCATCGGTAATAAGATGAGAGTGACAGCGTACACAATTCTGTTGTACTACATGCTGACCTTCCTCTTTAATAAAAATAACCTGTGGTTCGCCTCGCATAGTAAATACTGACGCATGACGCAGACCATCCTTTGCCTTGAAGTAATATGTATTCAACACATTGTCCTGCGGCACATGGCAGTCGTTACAAGTTGCCACCTCGCGATGAGCACTGTGGTTCCATGTGGCGTACTGCGGAGCCATAATGTGGCAATTAACACAGGTTTTAGGATCATCCGATAAATAGGAGTGAGCCCTGGCGACATAAAACAAGTAAAAGCCCAAGCCAAAAAATATGCCTAAGGCAAGAATGACAGGGACCTTCCAGTGTTCGGGTGGTTTAAGAAAATCAAAAAATTTCTTTTTCATAAACACATTTGATTTAGTTAATAGGTAATTAAATACTACTTAATAAAAATAAAAAAAATTACCCACACATAGTAATCTATGTGCAGGTAATCAATAGTTTATATTAAATCTTAATAGTATGCATTATGTAGACTTAAGCAATCCAACTTTTTATATCTTCTTCAACGGTAGATATTCCACCAATTCCGAAGTTTTCAACCAATATATTTACCACATTAGGTGATAAGAATGCTGGCAATGTAGGCCCTAAGTTGATGTTTTTAACTCCTAGTGAAAGAAGAGCTAACAATACGATTACAGCCTTTTGCTCATACCATGCAATGTTGTACACGATTGGTAGATCGTTAATATCGTCCAGTCCGAATACCTCTTGTAACTTAAGTGCTGTAACAGCTAAACTGTATGAATCGTTACATTGACCTGCATCTAATACACGAGGAATGCCACCGATATCACCTAAAGGTAATTTGTTGTAGCGGTATTTGGCACAACCAGCAGTTAGGATAACAGTATCTTTTGGTAATTCATTTGCAAAGTCAGTGTAGTAGTTACGGTCGGTCATACGTCCATCACAACCTGCCATCACAACAAATTTCTTAATGGCACCACCTTTTACTGCTTCAACAACTTTATCAGCTAATTGTAATACTTGATTGTGAGCAAATCCACCAACAATCTCGCCAGTTTCAATTTCTGTTGGAGCAGCACATTTTTTAGCGTGCTCAATAATTGCAGAGAAATCTTTAGGCGCATTGTTCACGCGATCAGCAAAGTGAACACATCCATCGAAACCAGAAGCACCAGTTGTATAAACACGCTCTTTGTAAGAATCCTTTGGAGGAACTATACAGTTAGTTGTAAATAAGATAGGGCCGTTGAATTGTTCGAATTCAGTTGTTTGCTGCCACCAAGCGCTTCCGTAGTTACCTACAAAGTTGTCGTACTGTTTAAATTTAGGATAGTAATGTGCAGGTAACATTTCACTGTGCGTATACACATCAACACCTGTTCCTTTGGTTTGATCCAAAAGATCTTCCAAGTCGCGTAAATCGTGACCACTAACCAGGATGGCTGGCTTAGTTCCAACACCAATGTTTACCTTGGTAATTTCTGGGTTACCGTATGTTTCAGTGTTAGCTTTGTCTAATAAAGCCATTACTTCAACGCCATATTTACCACACTCTAATACAAGAGGTAATAACTCATCAGCTCCAATTCCTTCGGTAATAGTAGCAACCAATGCTTTCTTCACGAATGTGTAAATATCGTTATTTTCATAACCCAGGTTCCAAGCATGCTCACCATAAGCAGCCATACCTTTCAATCCGTAGGTCAATAACTCTTTTAACGAACGGATATCTTCATTCTCAGTCGAAAGAATTCCGATCAACAAACTTTTAGATTCCATGTCGTTAACATCATTACCGCGGTACACAGCAGAATCGTGCAAGTCGGCAGGTGCGTCAACCTGAGCCTTTAACTCATCTTGAATGGCATAACCAGCTTTGATCTTTGCAACAATCTTATTACTATCAAAATTGGCATTTGTAATGGTAATAAATAATGAGTCGATAAGATACTTGTTCGCCTTAGCTGTATCGATACCTTTCTCATCAGCCAATTGGCTTAAAACAGCTACACCTTTTGCCGTATATACTAATAAATCTTGCAGGTTTGATACCTCTGGAGATTTACCACAAACTCCTTTAATAGAACAGCCTACGCCTTTTGATGCCTCTTGACACTGATAACAGAACATACTCATGATTTTCTTCTTTATTTTGGTTTAATTGTTGATTTTATTCTTAGTAATGACTAATCTTTTATCATTAGTCATTAAGCCTATAGTCTAAGATCTATTGATCTAGTCATCTAAATTTACACCCATTCTTCGCTTAATACTTCGCCTTCGATTGATACAATGGCCAGTTTTAAAGGAATTTTACGAGTTGCCATTTCAACAGCACGCTTAGCCATTGCTAGTAAGCCACCGCAGCAAGGTACTTGCATAATGGTAACCGTAAGCGTGTTTATTTTGGCATCATCAATCATCTGAACAAGCTTATTTACATAGGTATCTTGTCCATCATCTAATTTAGGACATGCTATACCAACAGCACGTCCTTTTAAATATTTGCTGTGGAAATTACCCATTGAGAAGGCAACACAATCTGCGGCTAATACCATATCAGCTTCTCTGAAATAAGGTGCCATTGGATTAACCAAGTGCATTTGAACTGGCCACTGGCGTAATTCAGATGGTGAATCACCGCTGGCTACCGGAGTAGCTACATCTGCTGGTCGCTCAATGGTTCTGGCTGCTGATCCTGGACATCCGCCTCCTGTTGGTCCTCCTTGTTGCATAACTGATACTTTTGGTTTATGTACCTGACGAATAACGTCATCTACTTTAAATGATAATTTATCTTCATTTTCTTTTAACCAGCCAATGGCTTGTTTCAAGAATCCTGTTTCATTATGATCTTTTAAATGTTTAAGGTGAGCTACAACTGTATTAATCCCTTTCTCAACCATCAACTCCATTACTTTAATTTCGTCATAAGGCTCAGCTTCTCGCTTTTCAATTTCCATCGCACCCTCAGGGCAGTGGTTCAAACATGCCCCTAATCCATCACACATTAAATCACTAATCAACCGTGCTTTACCATCGATAATTTGCAAAGCTCCTTCGTGACACTCTGGAATGCAAACACCACATCCGTTACACTTATCTTCATCTATTTTTACAACTTCTCTTAGCATGGCTTGTATTTTTATTGTGAATGCTTCTTGTTATTTTTATACTGCAAATGTAGGGTGTGTTATGAGTTGATGCTGTAACATATGTTACAAAGTGGAAATTAATTCATATTTTGGCACCAAAATACTCGAATATGGAAATACTTAGCAAGTGTCCTTTATTCAAAGGCATTAATAACGAAGAACTTAGTTTTTTATTAAAGGATATTCATTATCAAATTAAGAAATACCAAAAAGGGCAAATGATTGCTCAAGCAGGTGATGAATGTAATTCGTTAATGATAATGTTAAAAGGTAGTGTGAAAGGTGAAATGATGGATCCATCAGGCAAGTCAATAAAGATTGAAGACATTGAGCCTCCCAAACCTTTAGCTATTGCTTTTATATTCGGTCAAAACAACCATTGTCCTGTGAATATTGTGGCCAACAATGATGTGGAGATTTTTAAGTTGCCAAAAGCATCGATGATCATGCTTCTGCAAAAGAGTGCAGTATTTCTGAAAAACTTTATGGATATAATTTCAAATCGTGCTCAATTCTTATCTGATAAAATTAGGTTTTTATCGTTTCAAACCATTCGTGGCAAATTGGCACATTATCTACTTCAATTAATAGGTCCAGTCGATGGCGAAATTATACTTCCCAAAAGTCAGGAAGAATTGGCTAATATGTTTGGTGTAACTCGTCCTTCACTAGGTAGAGCAATTAGGGATATGCATAACGATGGTTTGATTGAAGCCAAAGGAAAAAGCATTCGTATTTTGGATCGAAAACTTTTGGTTCAACAGCTTAAAAAGGGGTAATTAATTATTCAATTTGAAGATGTGTCAATTATTTATTAGTTGTTTATGAAGCCTTCAAAAAAAATTATTTTAAGCTGTGAACATGGTGGCAATGTGGTTCCTGAAGAGTATGAATATTTATTTAAATCTGCTCAGAAAACTCTAAAAACCCATCGTGGATATGACATTGGAGCTGCAGATCTCTATGAATCCTTTAAAAACAATGAAGTCTCATATTGCCAGGTTGCTACGACTAGTCGTTTACTTGTTGATATCAACCGTTCGCTATATCGAAGAACACTTTTTTCAGAATTCTCAAAAAACTTAGGTCCTATTGAAAAGGAACAAGTTCTTAAGGAATATTACCATGCATATCGAGATAAATTCGAAGCAGAACTTAGGCGATTATGGCTTCTTAGAACAACAGTATTACATGTATCAGTTCATTCTTTCACACCTGAATTAAATGGCGATATTAGACATACAGACTGTGGTATTTTATATCATCCTGGTAGGAGCAATGAAAAGACATTTGCTAAACAATGGAAACATGAAATAAACAAACTAATGCCGGATTTTAGAGTTCGTTTCAATTACCCTTATAGAGGTAAACCAGATGGGCATGTTCGTTATTATCGTGATAGAGAAGAGGACTTGTATTTGGGAATTGAGTTTGAATTAAATCAAAAGCATGCCTATGATTCAGAAGTTCGGAAAAAACTTGCTGAAAGCTTCAAAGCAGCTTGCGAAACATGGCTTTTATCATCATTTTAAATATTTTTTACCTAAATAATTTGACATTTAAATTGTATTTCTCACCTTTGAAGCTCTTTAGTCGTCCTAATTTATTGCTTGAACCCGTGAGCCCTTAAAGCTTAAACATAACCAAACCAAGCATGCGAATTATTGAAAAATTTGAAGTAATTAAAAGAGCTTCAGCATTAATTGACAAAGAAACTACAGGACCAGCAGAGCAGTTTGCCAAACGTATTGGCACGTCTCGAACATGTATTTTCCAACTTCTCGAGGAAATAAAAGAATTAGGTGTTCCCATAACATATGATCATCGCAAAAAGAGCTATTGCTACTCAAGTGATAAAAAGTTAGTGGTAAACAACCCTATAGAGGTGGTAAATGATATTTAAAGGTATTAAATTCATATTTATTCTGGGAATACTTGATGTCCGTTCATTTTTCTGAACACTTGAGCATTTATCTTTGTACTAACAAGAGTAGACTTTTTGTTTAAGATAAACACAACTATACCTTTGGTTTAGTTTGAGGTTAAACCATTAATTATTTATGGTTTAACCTCTTTTTTTGCACCTCAAATATGATTCTTGTCATAAAATCATAATAGTTCATTTTTCTGTACTGCTTCACCACTATATTCGCAACGTTTTTATTAATAAATAGGACGATTTTTAAAAACTTATCCCCAATTGGTTTAACGAAACCAATTGGGGATTTTTTAAAAGAATTCATTATTGATAAATGTTCATAATGTACTAACAGTGAGTTAAATATTTTCTTAAGTAAAATTAATAAGTGATAAGTGACTAAATCCATTCGTCAAAATGCAATAATCGTATAACTTTGTAATAATTCTAATTAGGTTTTTTCACTGTATTCCATGAAAGATTTAAAAGTAACAAACGCACTTTTATTGATAATAGTAGTGCCACTCGTTTTTTATTTGCTCAAAATACTTTCTTTTATTTTTATTCCATTGATTATGTCAATGTTTATTGCCTTGTTGTTTTTGCCAATGATGCGTTGGTTAAAAAGTAAACATGTGCCCAAATGGATAGGTATTCTCATTGTCATATTAATTATAGTTGGTGGTTTAAAGATTGGGGGAGAGTTGATTCAAATATCCAGTAATGAAATATTAGCAGCTAAAGATTCCTTTTTAAATAAAGCTGAGAACAAAGTACTAGGGTTAATAACCAGTCTTGAAGCATTTTTTGGTATTGAACGATTGGAAGGAGAGAGTGTCATTCAACATTATATGAAGGGAGATGGAAACCTTGCCAATTTCGGATCAACTTTTGGGTTTATCCGAAGTACCATTTCTATGACCTTGATGACTGCTTTTTTTGTTATTCTGCTTTTATCTGAATCTATCAATTTTCAACAACTACTTAATAATACAGTACTTAAACGTCGATATTCCTCGGTTAAAACCTTTATGAAGATTGAGAAAGACATCTTAAAATTTGTGCTAGTTAAGTTTGTTATAAGTTTATTCACTGGTGTTGGTTTTAGTATAGCTTGTCTGTTATTCGATGTAAGTTTTCCAGTTTTTTGGGGACTTTTTGCCTTCATTATTAACTTCGTGCAGATGGTTGGTTCAGTTGTTTCCGTGGCGCTGTTATCTCTTTTTGCATTTGTTGAGTTAGACCCTACCGGTACCTTATTGTTTTTTATTATTGTAATAACCGGTGTGCAAGTAATAATGGGAGGGGTTCTTGAGCCTATTTTTATGGGAAAAACATTTTCCTTAAACGTGGTCACTGTACTTGTTATGTTGATGTTATGGGGATACATATGGGGTATACCTGGATTGGTAATGTCTATCCCGATGACCGTTTTTCTGAAGATAATATTAGAACAATTTCCTAACACGAGAGTGATAGCAGCGCTCATGTCAGGCTCGGGCACAGCAATACAATATCAGAAAAAAGAATCTAATTTGTAATTAACCTGGTTTAATAAATGACAAAGCAATTTGTGTGGGGAACTGAGAAGCGCTATAACGATTACAGCACCTATATTAAACGCACTTTTGGAGAACGTGTTCAGAAAATATCTGTTAATGCAGGTTTTACTTGTCCTAACAGGGATGGAAGCAAAGGAGTAGGAGGCTGTGCATTTTGTAATAATAGTACATTTAACCCTGCTTATTGCGATACCGCTTTTACCATTGAAGTGCAAATAGAGAAGGGAATTTCCTTTTTTCAGCCCAAATATCAAGCACAGAATTACCTGGCCTATTTTCAGGCCTATAGTAATACCTATGGCGATACCAAGGATTTAATCAATAAGTATGAACAGGCCTTGGCCAATCCTAAGGTTATAGGTTTAATTTTAGGAACACGTCCCGATTGTATTTCAGATGATTTATTGGCTTACTTGAAAAATCTTCAAAAGAAATACTACGTGGCTATTGAATTGGGTGCCGAATCAACCAATGAAGAGACTTTAAAAGTAATCAATCGCGGTCATTCGCATGAAGAGACCATTGATGCCTGTCATAGGATTAATGAGCTTGATATTCCAATCGGCTTGCACATGATATTGGGTTTACCTGGTGAGTCACGTTCGCAAATATTACACCATGCTTCAGAAGTGTCAAAATTACCAATCAGTTTTCTCAAACTGCATCAATTGCAAATTGTAAAAGGAAGCTTATTTGCCAATCAATATATTAAGGATGCTAATTATTTTTCTTTGTACACGGCTGATGAATTTGTGGAGCTAGTCATTGATTTTATTGAATTATTGGATCCGCGTATCGTTGTTGAACGTTTTATTAGTCAAGCCCCAGCTGATTTATTAATTGCACCAGCGTGGGGTATAAAAAACTTTGAATTTGTAGCTAAAGTAGAGAAACGCCTTAAAGTCAGAGATACTTGGCAGGGAAAGGCCTTATAGATTGATCACCTTGGCCGCTTCGCTTTGAAGGGTTATAATATCCATCATGGTTCCCTTAACACCAGCCGCCATATTATCCGTTATTTGATAATAGTCCAAACAGGTTTTACAAGCCAATAATTTCACACCCTGCTTCTCCGCTTCTTGCATAAGACTAATGACAGGACTACCTGCAGCTAATAATTTCACGCCTTCATTGTAAAACGTAATGATGGATGGTAAACGTTTGTCTTCAATTAAAATTTTAAAATAAGAAGCTACAAGCTTTATAGCTAATTCGGCATCGCCATGACCCATGCCATAGCGTGTTATTTGCAATAGATGATTTTCTTGCATTATTTTAAAAGTTAGGTTATACATGGTTATGAAGCTAATCTAGCTTCCGAAAACTCTTTCCAGGATATCATTGACACGCGCCATTGGATCCTGTCTGATATTTTGCTCTTCTTGAGCAATTTTTATGAAGAGGCCATCTAGTGCTTTTTCAGTTAAATAATGATCTAGATCTGTATTTACACCTTCCAAACCAGCGAATTTACCAATGGTTGAATTAGCAATGCCATTCCATTTACCAGTTAATGATTCCCATGACTCATTGGTTGACACACCGGCTACTATTTCTTTATCAAGTGAGTTTTGAATCTTTGGATTATATAACTTAAACAACTCATCATAAGTACTTTTTCTCAGATATTGAGTGGCAGCATCGTTGTTTCCGTTTAAGATATTGAAGGCATCGGCAATAGTCATTTTTTGAACTGCTCCCCAAAATACTGGTCCAGCTTCTTTAGCGGCATCCTCAGCAGCACGATTAATACGTACTACAACGTCCTCAACCAATTTATCACCACCTGGTATTCGTGAAATATTATCCACAATAATATCAGCTTCTTCTGGAAGTACGATCTTTACCAATTCATCTCCGTAATATCCATCGAGGGCTCCCAAATGTGCCGAGGCCGAGTCTGTCCCAACTCTTAATGCTTCTTTTAAACCATTAGCGACTTCTGCTTCGGTCAGTGGTAAATTAACTGGATAGGATTCCATGATCGTGGTTAACTCTGCACAGGCTGTTAATGCAAGTGTCAAAATGGCGATGTAGATTTTTTTCATGCGTCTATATTTTATTTTTCAATGGCTACATGGAACTCGCTCTTGAGTCATTCCCACTTTGTGAGAGAACTTTTCTCATGGCTCGTTTCATAGTACGTTATCTATAGTTTTTCTTTGATTTGTTCTTCTTGTTTTTATTATGTGGCTTTTTCTTTTTTCCTGTTTTAGGCATATTTTCTTGCTCCTTAATTGGAAAAAGCTTTTTAATAATGTCAAAGCGACTTAATTTTTTGAGTCTATCCTCAATTTGTTGACGGTATTCCTTTTTATACCAGAATAAATACATACGCTGCTGTAATTTCTCTTTTTTCGAGACTGGCGTATACATTTTTTCTAATGTGTAAGGATGATAGCCTGAGTGATAAATTACGGTAGCAACCGTCATTGGAGTAGGCGTGAAATCCTGAACCTGTTCCAGTTTAAAGTCCATATCGTGCGTCTCACAAGCTAAGTTTGCCATATCCAGTTCTTCACTTCCCGGATGACTCGATATGAAATAAGGAATGATCTGTTGATTGAGTTTTTTAGCCTTATTTATACGATCAAAATCAAGTTTGAATTTATGAAATAACTTAAAACTTGGCTTACGCATCACACTAAGCACCTGATCAGATGTGTGCTCTGGTGCCACTTTTAAGCGACCACTTACATGATTTCCTACTAGTTGCTCCATGTATAACTTATGGCTTTCTTTATCTTCGGTCGAAGCCATGTTATTATAGAGCATATCATAACGCACACCGCTACCGATGAAAGCTTTTTTTATGCTTTTCATGCCATCCACAGTTTTGTAGATGTCGGTCATGGCGCTGTGGTTAGTATTTAGGTTTGTGCAAATATTTGGATGGATACATGAAGGGCGCGTACAACGTTGGCAGATTTTTAAGTCTTTCCCTTCCATCTTATACATATTAGCACTCGGGCCGCCTAAATCAGAAAGGTAACCTTTAAAATCTGGCATTTGGGTGATTTCATCCACTTCTTTTAGGATACTTTCCTTTGATCGAGAAGCTATAAATTTACCCTGGTGTGCTGATATTGTACAAAAACTACAACCTCCAAAACAGCCCCGGTGCATATTCACCGAGAATTTAATCATCTCAAAGGCGGGAATAGGACCTTTAGCAATGTATCGTGGGTGTGGCAGACGTGTATATGGTAAATCAAAAGAAGCATCCAATTCACCTGTTGTCATTGGGGGATAGGGAGGGTTAATAATCACTTTCTTATCTCCAATATCCTGACTTAAGCGAGCTGCATTCCATCTATTTGACTCTTCTTCAACATAACGGAAATTGCGGGCGTATTTTAATTTATCCTGCAAACATTCGTCGTGAGAAGCTAACTCAATATCTTTCCAATTCTTGTTTTTAGGTAAATCATCATTTTTATCCTGAATAAATGCTGTTTGAGCAACGGTTCTGAGAGTTTCTAAAGGAACTCCGCGTTCAATTAATCTGATAATTTCAAGTAAGGGTTGTTCGCCCATACCATACACCATAAGATCCGCTTTTGATTCAGCTAAAATACTTGGTTTAAGCTTGTCTGACCAATAATCATAATGGGTTACTCGACGCAAAGAGGCTTCAATACCTCCTAATAACACCGGTACATCAGGATATAATTCTTTTAAGATATTACAATAAACGCTTGACGCGTAATCAGGTCTTTGTCCTGAACGACCATCTGGAGTATACGCATCATTGGATCTTAAGCGACGATTAGCAGTGTAATGGTTCACCATCGAATCCATCGCACCTGCTGTAACACCAAAGAAATAATTAGGCCGCCCCAACTTTTTAAAATCACGTAAATCATCGCGCCAATTGGGTTGTGGTATAATGGCAACACGTAGTCCATTTGCTTCCAGCATACGACCTACCACAGCCGCTCCAAAAGCAGGATGATCCACGTAAGCATCTCCAGTAAAGAGAATAACATCCAAACTGTCCCAGCCTCTTTTTTCCACTTCCTTGGCTGATGTTGGCAGCCAATCTTCCATTTTATAACGCGTATCCAATTTCATATCTTTAGCAAAAGTAGGTGAATTTTGCATAAAACAGGGTATACCTGATTACGGATAAACTGATAAATGCAAAATTCAGTGTATAACATGATTAGTTATATAACTACAAAAAGAGTTAAAGGTTTTTTTTTATATTATAAAACCAATGTTAACTTTGTAAGGAAAAGTTTGGTTAAATGACAGATCCAAATAGCGATATAATTGTTGAATTAAAAGATAAAGTGAACAAGCTTGTTGGGCAGTTTAAGGGCTTGAAGGCGGAAGTTGCGTTGTTGGAAGAGGAGAAAAAGCGATTAAGCGAACAACTGGAGGTAGCTAATAGTGAATTTAGTAACCTGGAACATCGATTCAATAATTTGAAACTAACGAAAGAATTAGTGTCGGGAAGCTCAGAAGCTGGTGATACTAAGAAAAGGATCAACCAAATTGTGCGGGAAATTGATAAGTGTATGGCGCTGTTAAACCGTTAAGCTGATTAAATGGACGAAAAACTCTCAATACGAGTAAATGTAGCAGATAGGTATTATCCCTTACGAATTGATCGTAATGATGAGGAGCGCATTCGTTTAGCAGCAAAATTAATTAACGACAAGGTTTTACAATATAAACAACGTTATTCTGATAAGGATGTACAGGACTTTCTGGCAATGGCCACTTTGCAGTATGTTATTAAATTATTAGAATTAGAAAACCAACATGATGTGAATCCAATAGTTGAAGCTGTTCGTGATTTAAATGAACAATTGGATGATATATTAGCTGATAAATCAGATAAGGTTTTTTAGAGAAACACATTTAAGATTACAATATACCCGCATTGTATTTCACTTTTCAAAAAATGTTTTGAAACGGTGATATGGTGCGGTTTTTTTATATATATAAAACAAGTTAGACATGGGTATTCAAATAGCAATAGGTATTGTTTCCCTTCTTGTTGGTGGATTAGTGGCATGGTTGCTAATTACTAAGGCACTTAAATCAAGGAGTGAGAAAATAATACGAGAGGCTGAGGCGGAAGCCGAGGTAATAAAAAAAGATAAAATTCTTCAGGCAAAAGAAAAGTTCCTTCAGTTGCGCTCAGAGCATGAAAAGGAAATTAATAATCGAAATGGAAAGATTGTTACTGCCGAAAATAGAATTAAACAAAAAGAATCATCGCTTTCTCAAAAATTAGAGGAACAAGCACGTAAGCGTAAAGAAGTTGACGCAATTCGTGATAATTTAATGGCTCAAGTTGAGTTGGTTGATAAACGTGAAGAGGATGTACAGCAAATGCATCGTCAACAAGTGGAGCAGTTGGAAGCAATCTCAGGCATGTCAGGTGATGAGGCCAAAGAGATGTTAATTGAAAGTTTAAAAGCTGAAGCTAAAACTGAAGCAATGTCGTATGTTAACGACATAATGGACGATGCAAAAATCAATGCTACGAAAGAAGCCAAGCGTATTGTATTACAAACTGTTCAGCGTGTGGCTACTGAAACAGCAATTGAAAATTCAGTGACCATTTTCCACATCGATTCTGATGAGATGAAAGGGCGAATTATTGGTCGTGAAGGTCGTAATATCCGTGCTTTAGAAGCTGCTACAGGCGTTGAAATTATTGTGGATGACACACCTGAAGCAATTGTACTTTCAGCGTTTGATCCAATGCGTCGTGAAATTGCTCGATTGGCTTTACACCAGTTAGTAACAGACGGACGTATTCACCCAGCTCGTATTGAGGAAGTTGTTAATAAAGTGCGTAAGCAGGTTGAAGAAGAAATTCTAGAAACAGGTAAACGTACGGCTATTGATCTTGGTGTACATGGTTTACACTCTGAGTTGATTAAGTTGGTAGGAAAAATGAAGTATCGTTCTTCATATGGTCAAAACTTGTTGCAGCACTCTCGCGAAACGGCTAACCTTTGTGCTGTAATGGCATCGGAACTAGGTTTAAATGTGAAGCGCGCTAAAAGAGCTGGTTTATTGCACGATATTGGTAAAGTTTCTGATGAAGATCCGGAATTACCACATGCTATTTTAGGAATGAAATTGGCTGAGAAATACAAAGAGAAACCAGATATCTGTAATGCAATTGGTGCTCACCACGATGAAGTGGAAATGACAACAATGATTGCACCGATTATTCAGGTTTGTGATGCCATTTCTGGTGCTCGTCCTGGTGCTCGTCGTGAGATTGTAGAGGCTTACATTAAGCGTCTTAAAGATCTTGAGTCAATGGCTTTAGCTTATCCAGGTGTAATGAAAACTTATGCTATTCAAGCAGGACGTGAGTTGCGTGTGATTGTTGGCGCTGAAAAAACATCGGATAAAGAAGCTGAAGAGTTATCATACGACATTGCTCGTAAGATTCAAACGGAGATGACTTATCCTGGTCAGGTGAAAATTACAGTTATTCGTGAAACAAGAGCGATTAGCTACGCCAAATAAATAGTTAATTGATATGATATAAAAATAGCGGCTAAAGGCCGCTATTTTTGTTCGTTCATCATTGAAATGGTGTATTTGGTAAAACAATCAATCCATTGAGTTCGCTGCTTTAATCAAGAATGGTATTTTTAGGCTGAAAAATTAAAATCAACGTGAGAAAACTTGAAAACAAGTCGGTTTTGGTAACAGGTGGAGCTGGATTTATTGGCTCTAATCTTATTGAAACCTTACTAGGTCAAAATAATAAAGTAATTTGTCTTGATAATTTTGCCACAGGCAAACGTAAAAATATCGACCCCTTTAATGCGAATCCAAATTTCACGCTAATAGAAGGTGATATTCGGAATCTTGATGATTGTATAAAAGCTACCAATGGTGTAGATGTTGTACTTCATCAGGCAGCCTTGGGTTCTGTACCTCGATCAATTAATGACCCCATCACTTCGAACGATGTGAATGTTTCCGGCTTTATTAATATGTTGGTTGCTGCTCGTGATTCAGGGGTAAAACGCTTTGTTTACGCGGCTAGCTCATCAACTTATGGCGATAGTAAGAACTTGCCTAAGGTGGAACATATAATTGGTAAACCCTTGTCTCCATATGCCATTACAAAGTATGTGAATGAATTATATGCTGATGTGTTTGCGAACTTGTATAACATGCAAATTATCGGTTTACGTTATTTCAATGTATTTGGTCGTCGTCAAGATCCTGATGGAGCATATGCTGCAGTGATTCCTAAGTTTGTGAAGTCTTTGATAGATAAAGAATCACCAATTATTAATGGAGATGGCACTTTTTCTCGTGACTTTACTTACATCGACAATGTTGTACAAGCTAACCAATTAGCTGCAACAGTTGAAGCGGAAAAAGCCATTAACACTGTGTATAATGTTGCCTTTGGCGAACGAACTACCTTAAATGAATTAACAACTTGGTTAAAGGAATTTTTAGCGGAGTTTGATTCTGATATTGCTAATGTTGAAATTAAACATCATGAAGAAAGAAGTGGAGATATTCCTCATAGTTTAGCATCCATTGAAAAAGCGAAAGAATTACTAAATTATAACCCTAAATACAGTATCAAAGAAGGTCTTAAAGAGGCAATTAAGTGGTACTGGGAAAATTTAAAATAGATACTAGAGATATGTCAAAAGTTGCATTAATCACCGGAGTTACTGGACAAGATGGAGCATACTTGTCTGAATTTTTATTGAAAAAAGGTTATATCGTTCATGGTATTAAACGCCGTTCAAGTTTGTTTAATACAGATCGTATCGACCACTTATACCAAGATCCTCATGTTGAGAATCGAAATTTCACATTACATTACGGTGATCTAACTGACTCAACCAATTTAATACGAATTATCCAGGAAACTCAACCAGACGAGATTTATAACCTTGCGGCAATGTCGCACGTTGGTGTTAGTTTTGATACACCTGAATATACAGCTAATGCCGATGGTATTGGTACTTTACGTATGTTGGAGGCTATTCGCCTGCTAAACATGACTAAGAAAACAAAGTTATATCAAGCGTCTACAAGTGAATTATATGGATTAGTTCAGGAGGTTCCTCAAAGTGAGAAGACACCTTTCTATCCACGCTCACCATATGCAGTTGCTAAAATGTATGCCTATTGGATTACGGTAAATTATCGTGAAGCTTATGACATTTTTGCTTGTAATGGTATTTTATTTAATCACGAAAGCCCACTTAGAGGTGAAACATTTGTAACAAGAAAGATTACACGTGCAGTAGCAAAAATCGGTTTAGGCATGCAAGATTGTCTATTCTTAGGGAATATGGATGCTAAGCGCGATTGGGGACATGCCAAAGATTATATAAAGGCAATGTGGTTAATTCTTCAGCAAGAAAAGGCTGAGGATTACGTAATTGCAACAGGTGTAACAACTACAGTTCGTGATTTTGTTAAAATGTCATTTGCTGAAGTTGGTATCGAAATTGAGTTTTCAGGAACAGCTGAGCAAGAAGTAGGTAGAATTAAAGCTTGTAACAATCCTGATTACCAAGTAGAAATTGGTACTGAAGTTGTTAAAGTAGATCCACGTTATTACCGTCCAACCGAAGTTGAATTATTGATTGGCGACCCAACAAAATCGAAAACAAAATTAGGTTGGGAACCTGAATACGACTTGGAAGGTTTAGTGAAGGACATGATGCAGTCGGACGTTAAATTGATGAAGAAAGATCGATATTTGAAAGAAGGTGGTTACGAAACACTTAATTATTTCGAATAATGCACAAAGGGAGTAAAATATATGTAGCCGGCCACGCAGGATTGGTCGGCTCTGCTATTGTTAGAAATTTAAGTAAACTAGGTTTTACGAATTTGCTTTTTCGTACTAGAAAAGAGCTTGATTTATTAAACCATAATACTGTTACTGACTTCTTTGAAACAGAAAAGCCTGAATATGTAATATTAGCCGCAGCCAAAGTAGGTGGTATAATGGCTAATAATACTTATCGTGCAGATTTTATTTACGAAAACTTACAAATTCAGAATAATGTCATTCATGCTGCCTACAAGGTAGGGGTGAAGAAGTTATTGTTTCTGGGCAGCTCATGTATTTACCCTAAAAATGCACCCCAACCATTAAAGGAAAACTATTTATTAAGCGAAGAATTGGAATTCACCAACGAACCTTATGCCATTGCAAAAATTGCAGGTATAAAAATGTGTGAGTCCTATAACCTACAGTACGGTACTAATTTCATATCTGTTATGCCTACTAATCTGTATGGGCCTAATGATAATTACAACCTTGAAACGAGTCATGTTTTACCAGCATTGATTCGAAAAATGCATCTTGGTAAATTACTAATGACAGGTGATTGGGATGGTATTAGAAAAGATTTTTCGCTTCGACCAGTTGAAAACGTTGATGGAGATTCAACTAAAGAACTTATTGTTGAAATCTTGAATAAATATGGTATTTCACTGGTTGATAATGTTGTAAACATAGAGTTATGGGGTTCAGGTTTACCTAAACGAGAGTTTTTACATGCCGACGACATGGCAGCCGCTTGCTTATACATTATTGATCAAATTGACTTTGACGATGTTTCAAAAGAATTAGACGAAGTCAGGAATACACACATTAATATTGGGTGTGGTGAAGATCTTACCATTGAAGAACTGGCTCAAACGATTAAGAAAATTGTTGGGTTTAATGGTAACCTTAAATGGGATTCATCAAAACCAGATGGTACCATGCGTAAATTGATGGATGTTTCTAAACTGTCCAAATTAGGTTGGAAAGCAAGCATTACTCTCGAAAAAGGAATAAGTGATGTTTATAATCAATATTCACATCACTAATATTCTTTTTGATTCGTTTAAAAATATATATTTGTAGCAAATCAATGAGAAACCTAACTTTTTATCAAAAGTTACTAAAACCAAAAGAATGAATAAGTTTTTTAAAATTATTTTCCCAATAGCCATTATTTTATTAGGCTTAACTGTTAGTTGTGGTGGTAGTGATGATCCTGCTCCAACGCCTCCTGATACTGAAAAACCAACTGTTACATTTACAAAGCCAAATGCTAGTGGTTCGACTTCTTATACAAAAGGTGCTGCATTAGATATTGATGCCACTTTTGCTGACAATGATGGATTAGCAGAATGTAAAATTACAATTACATATAATGAAGCAACACCAAGTGCTGGATTAAAGGGTATTACAGATCCATGGAAAAAAGCAACCAACGGAAGTGATCCTGGCGAACATGTAGTAACTTTCAATGGAGAAAAATCAAAAAAAGTAGAAATTTCTCAATTGTTTAATGAGAATATAGAAACTGAATGTAAAGGTGGAAGTTATACCTTAACTTTTGATTTTAAAGATAAAAGTGGAAACGAAGCAATTGAAAAAGTTGATGTTACTATAGAAGGTTAATTCCTTAAAAATATTTATTTTTGAAAAAGGGCTTATGCCCTTTTTTTTATACCATAACCATAATAAAAGACCACAATGTACGATTTTAATAAAATAATTGATCGCACTGGAACTAATACCTATAAGCTCGATTTAAGAGAGAAAAATTTTGGTGAAGCTGATGTTGTACCGCTATGGGTGGCTGATATGGATTTCGCTGCTCCGCCGGAGGTGCAATCCGAAATACAAAAACGTGCTGCTCACCAAATATATGGCTATACCATTCGAAAAGATGAATTTGCTAATTCCATTGTTGATTGGTGTGCATATAAACATAATTGGGAAATTCAGGCCAACTGGATTGAATATTCTCCAGGTGTTTGTCCAGCCTTAGCTTTTTCAATAATTGCCTTAAGCAACGAGGGAGATGGCATTATTATAAATACGCCAGTTTATCCTCCTTTTCACTCTGTAGTGAAAGATAATAATCGAGTACTTCTAAAGAGCTCCTTAATAGAAGAGAATGGGCGGTTTACTTTTGATTTCGACGATTTTGAAAAGAAAGCTGCCTTAGAAACAACCAAGCTTTTTATTTTATGCAATCCGCATAACCCGGTTGGAAGAGCTTGGTCTAGAAATGAGTTAGAAAGAATTAATGACATCTGCCTAAAACACAAGGTCATTGTATTGGCTGATGAAATACATTCTGATTTAATTTTATGGGATAAACAACACATTGCGTTTGCATCTTTAAATGATGAAGCTGCAGCAAATTGCATAAGCTATATGGCACCTTCTAAAACTTTCAATATCGCAGGGTTTAATACTTCATATGTTATTGCTTCAAACCCTGTTTTGTTATCTGCCTATAGAAAAACACAAGTTAGACTTCAATTAAACCTTGGTCATGTAATGAGCAGTATTGCTCTTACTTCGGCTTATAATTTAGGACGACCATGGTTAAAAGAGCTGGTTCGTTATATTGAAGGTAATATTACATTTATGGATGAATTTCTTAGGGCAAATATGCCTGAAATCACATTCCATAAGCCTGAAGCGACATATTTGACATGGTTGAATTTCAAGGCATGGGGATTATCACAAAAAGATCTTAAGAAATTGATTTACTCACAAGCGAAGGTAGGTTTGAATGATGGTAGTTCATTTGGTGCAGAAGGAGAAGGTTATATGCGTTTAAATGTAGCTAGTCCACGTGCAACGATTGAAAAAGGTTTAAAACAATTATTAGAATGTCGTCCTAACATGTAATGAAGGAATTAAAATACATATGCTTACTAGTTCTTGTTGTTATATTTTGTGCATGCGGCATACAAATAAAGAATCATACGGCAGATACTAATGGAGTTTTAGTATTTGAATATGGTGATTCTATTGCTTTTAAATTGAAAAAAGATAAGGTAATAATTGATTCGGTTTATGAGGCGTCAACAAAGCGGTACATTACTGTGGATGCCCAGTCATACTATTACAATTTGAGCGGTCTTCAAGGAGGCTTGAACCAAATAGATTTAGTTTTTTATTTATCGAACGGTAAAACCAAACGTATTGAACGATCGTTTCAAATCATATCTGATATAGCGCCTGAAATTCTCAAGATAAGTGAATATACCTTGATAGATCATGATACGAGCCTTTTTACCCAAGGGCTCGTTTATGATAGTGGTTATTTATTCGAATCGGCTGGATTATACGGACATTCTACTATAAATAAAATAAATGCTTCCAATGGAAAAATAATACAGCAAAGCAGCTTAGATTCGATGTATTTTGCCGAAGGGCTTTGTTTGTTTGATAATGAATTAAACATGCTAACATGGAAAGAGGGTAAACTCTTTCGTTTCACAAAAGAGCTTGGGTTTATAAGCGGACATCGATACAGGCACGAGGGGTGGGGTCTAACAAATACAGATTCTGTTTTGATTTGTTCGGATGGCACTTCAAATTTGCGTTTTATTTCTCCACGAGATTTAAAATTAATTAAACAAGTAACTGTTATTGATAAGGTCGGGGAAGTTCGTTACATCAATGAAATGGAGTTTATAAATAATCAGATTTGGGCCAATAAATTGGGTCAACCGGATATCTTAATCATCGATATTGATACAGGAAGGGTATTAAGGATATTGGATTTCTCTGATTTAATAGAAGAGCATGCTTTGGATAGCTTTGGTTCATTTAACGGGATCGCTTTTAACAAAAAAGCAAATCTGCTTTATGTTACTGGTAAAAATTGGCCGTATTATATAGTTTGCGATATACCTAACTTTTAAACTGAATCTCAATGAAAAATGTTTTTATTTGTTGCGATTCTTATAAGGGAACGCTTAGTTCAAAGCAAGTAAACGATATTATCTATCAGGAATTATCTACAGAAGGAGATTACTCATTCATTACGAAGGAGCTTGCAGATGGAGGAGAAGGCTCTCTGTCAATAATTAAGCAAGTAACTAGCAAAGTTGAAGAAATACATGTTCCGGCTTATAATCCAGTTGGAAATATTATACAGGCTTCTTACCTACGTAATGAAAGGATAGCTTATATTGAGGTTGCTGTTGCAACTGGTATTAGCCTATTGTCCAAATCGGAGAAGGATCCTTTAAAACTTAATAGTTATGGAACCGGACAGCAAATTTTACACGCCATTAAGAATGGCTGTACAGAGATTCACCTTTTTTTAGGTGGTAGTGCCACTGTTGACGGCGGTACGGGAATATTATCTGCTTTGTCTGAAATTCCTTTCTCGAATACTAATCAACTTCTTGACTTTTCTGTCTTTGACCTAAATAATGTGACATCCCTTTTAAGGCATGTTCAATTTCAATTGATCTGTGATGTAAAAAATACACCTACAGGAAACAATGGGGCAGTTAGGGTATTTGGACCACAGAAAGGTGCTAATAAGGTAGCTATTGAATTACTTGAATCACAAATGATCAAATGGATTAATCATCTGACTTCTTCTAGTGGCATAAAGTTGTCTGAGCATGAAGGATTGGGAGCTGCAGGTGCAATTGGCTTGCCTATTGTTGCCCTGGCTGATACCAAAATAAAGACTGGTTTTTCTTATTTTAATGAGCTCATGCACTATCAAAATAATATTGAATGGTGCGATGTCTTAATCACTGGGGAAGGTTGTATTGATGAACAAACAATAATGGGTAAAGGACCTGGCAAGCTAGCTAAATTGGCTTATAAAAGGAATAAAAAGGTTATTGGAATAGGAGGCATTGTCAAATGCAAACCAGCTTATTTTGACGTGGTATTCTCAACCATTGGTACGAACAACACCACTCATGATCTACTGAATAATGCTGAAAAAAGACTCGTAAATGTACTACCACACATAAAAGATTACATAAATAAAATCATTCCTTAGATTTTGTTTTTGAATGTGTTAATAAGGGATGTAAAAATACAGCTAACAGAATAACGGCCGTACCAATGTAAAATCCAGCCGACATTAGTTCACTTTGACCAAAAATAACCCAAGCAAGCAGAATCCCGTAGATAGGCTCCATATTAATAGCTAATACCACTGTATAAGCTGAAAGTACTTTCATGACATCAACAGCAACAACAAAGGCATATGCCGTGCAGACCAGACCCAAAATTAACACATATACAATATCCATATTGGTTGGCATGAGTAGATTACCATCAAATGTGCCTGAGAAAGCTAAGAAGATAGTAATGGCTCCAAATCCACTTAACATTTCATAGAAACTAATGGTTACGGGGTGATGTTTGTCAATAAAGAACTTATTTAGCACAGTGAATAAACCAGCGAGAAAAGCCGAAATTAATGCTGTAATAATACCTTGCCAATAACTCAACTCGAATTGAAATATCAGATATAAACCAGATATAATCAATAAGCCAATGAAAACTTCAAGCCACTTTATTTTTTTACGAAAAATAATTGGTTCCAAGAAACTGGCAAAAAGGGTAGTTGAAGCCATGCAGCCCAATGTTACCGATACGTTCGATATTTTAACTGCGTGAAAGAAAGTGATCCAATGAAATGCCACAACAATACCAACAGCCGTAATTTGCAGAATGTTTTTCCATCCAATATTAAAAGATAGTTTTTTATAATAGATAATGAGTCCCAATACAGCAGCTGCTATGAACATGCGATACCAAACTAACTGAGGTGAGGGCAAACTTATGAGTTTACCCAATATGGCGGTAAATCCGTATAAAAGAACGACAAAGTGAAGTTGTAAATGATTCTTTAAGAGCTTATTCATTTCTATATCTTAATTATTGTTCGCAAATTAAGCATTACTTTGGGTTTTACACATTATTTTTGTCATAGGCATATCAATTTTAGATATACTTTGTTATAGATAAAGAACAAACAGAATAAATATAAAAATCATGAAAAATTGGCCTTTAGCTTTAAGCATTGTTTTAATAGTAACACTTCTAACATCATGTGCTACTGTACCTATTACTGGGCGTAAACAACTTAATTTAGTGTCTGATTCGGAAGTTATGTCGATGAGTTTTTCTCAATACGATCAGTTTTTGAAAGAAAATAAACTATCGACCAATAAGGAACAGACAGCAATGGTAAAAAAAGTAGGTAAGGAAATAGCTGCTGCTGTTGAGAAATACATGGCTGACAATGGCTATTCGAACCACATAGCAGGTTTTGATTGGGAATTTAATTTAGTTGACGATGAAACACCAAACGCGTGGTGTATGCCTGGAGGAAAGGTGGTATTTTACACGGGCATATTGCCATATACAAAGGATGAAGCTGGTTTAGCTGTTGTAATGGGACACGAAATTGCCCATGCGGTAGCAAAGCATGGTAACGAGCGTATGAGTAACCAGATGGCTGTTCAAACCGGAGGAACTGCACTTTCAGTTGCCATTGATGAAAAGCCTGAAGAGACAAAGGCTATTTATATGGCCGCATTCGGCTTAGGATCACAATATGGATTTATGCTTCCTTATTCAAGAACACATGAAACCGAAGCGGATAAAATGGGACTCATTTTTATGGCAATGGCTGGTTATAATCCACAAGCAGCAGTACCGTTTTGGGAACGTATGGCAGCTGGTGGTGGACAAAAACCACCTGAATTCATGAGCACACACCCAGCTGACGATACGCGAATTAAAGATTTACAAGCATATATGCCGGAGGCTTTAAAGTATTATAAGAAATAAGAGAATATGACTTATTTAGAAAAAGGAGGGAACAAAACCCCCCTTTTTCTGTTTGAATAAACGGTTAATTAATACATTATAGTTATATTTTTTATATACCCTTAAAATTACATTCTATTGTTTGCATATTGTAATTTCTGCGAAAACTCAAAAGATAGCTGGAAGATTGATGATGAATCGGTTAGATACTTTGTAAGCGATAAGCATGGTGGAAGCTCTCGTTCTCCTTATGAAGAATTAAACATGGGAATGAATGTAGGTGATTGCGTAGATGATGTGTTATACAATCGATTGCTTATTGCCCGCCATAGTGGCTTACCTTTGAACCGATATGTGTATGCCAGTCAGGTTCATGGTAATAATATTACAACAGTTTCAGAATCTGATTTAAGTGAAGACTCTTATTCAGTAATAAAAGCAACAGATGGGCTTATTACCCGAGATAAATATATCGCTCTAATAGTTTTAGCTGCCGATTGCGTTCCAGTTATTATTTACGATGAAAACATTGGTGCAGCTGGAGTTTTCCATGCTGGATGGAGGGGTGTTGCCAATTCGATTGTTCCTTTGGGTATTGAACAGATGCACAAAGAGTTTGGGAGCCAAATTGAATCCCTTAAAGTATTTATTGGTCCTTCCATCGGAGCTTGTTGTTATGAAGTAAAAGGTAAGGTAATCGACCAGATTCAATCGGCAGTTCCTAACTCTGATAAGGTGGTATTACGTAAGGATGGTAAAACATTCATTAATTTGAAAACCGGAATTGAACAACAGTTGCTAAAGTTAGGATTAACAAACTCGCAAATAACAACTTCTTCGGATTGTACCAAATGTAAATCCGACCAATACTATTCGTATCGACACAGTTCTGAGACAGGACGTTTTTGTGCGGGAATATACCTTACTTAAACAGTTTCTTTGTTTCTCTTGTACAAATCTATTGCTTTATTAAGCTCACTAATTAAAAGATTAACAAGGGGATTATTTACTTTTAATTGGTGATTATCCAATTGTTTTATGGGCAATATACGTGGTGTTGTTCCTGTTATAAAAGCTGCGTCAACAGTATCAATATCAGCTTTTTTTAGCAATTTATAAACGATATCTTTGTTTAATTTACCAGCTAATTCAATTACTTTTTTTCGAATTATTCCCGGAAGCACTACTTCTTCAGGAGCAGTTATTATTTCATCATTTATAATAAAAAATAAATTAGACCGACTGCCTTCCGTTATTTGATCTTGCTCATTTACCAGAAGCGTTTCATAAATAAGCTCATCTTTCAAAATAGCATTCGCTTTTCCACGCACTTCGAGGTTATAAATTTTTGCTGTAGGGTGATGACGTTCCGCTTTTTGGAAGCAAGTGACAATACCGTCATTTATTTGATCCGCATTTGGGTAAATACTTGGTAAAAAATGAGCTTGAAACTGCCTGTCACCATTATTAAAAAAACGAAAATCCAGCTTTATATTACCATTTACAATGGTATTCGCTGAAATTAAGGTTTTAATAGCATTAAGTAACTGATTATGCTTTTTCCAATTTACCTTATTTGCTACTTTTAGGCTATGTTCAAGCCTTAACAAATGATCTTCAATAAATAAAGGACGGGAGTCTTCAATTCGAAAAACCTCATAAATGCTCATATCCTTGTCATCATATTCACCATTAAAAAAGTCGACAGACTTTAATGTACGATCTTGATAAAAATATTCTCCTTTAATGTTAAAGCGCATTTATAAATTTGCTGAATTATTTAAGAGTGAAAAGATAACAAAAAAATAGAAACCTACGACCTATTTTATTCAAAGCTTAGCTGTTTATTATTGGTTTTGATATAAGTCCTTAAGTAGTTTCTTCGCACGATTCACAACCCCTTTGCTACCATATGGAATTAGATTTTCAAGAACAATAATTAATTCCTGTTTCAGATCAGGGTAAGCCTTACATAACTTGAACAGAATTAACATGCAGTGCGCTTTTACAGCTATCGGAATTTCTTCGCTTTGCAGCCAGGTAAAACAGGCATCAATTAAATGTCCATCAGCTAATTCACTCAGGTCATATTGAGTTAGTATACGTGCATAATGCCGCTTTATACTATGGTTTGATTCATTGGGTAGTTTCTTTATTATTGTTGGAATATATTCTTTAAGTAAAGCATTGTCCAAATCATGAATCATATCGATAATATAAGCCGAACGCCAGGCAATTTTTGCATCGGGATGGTTATTTAAATCGAACATGATACGAATATCAGTGGGAGAGTGGCATATATCGGAAGCTAGTTCATTGAAACCACCAGATAACCACCTATCCACTAATATATCTTGTAATTGTTGACTGCGTTTAGTTGTATTCATATCGCTTCATACAAAAATATAAAAACATAAATATAAGTAGCTCTATGATTTCTCTTTTTCAACAAAAGGTCAATTTTTAATGAAATCATGAACCAAAATGTTTCTGTGTCGTGGTGCATTCCGAAGCTTTAATTATATTCGTTAAATTTTTTTAATATGAAGCGCGTACTATTTCTTATATCTATCATATTTTTTTCATCCAATACATTTGCAGCCAAGCAATTATCGCAGGAAGCAAAGATATCTCTATTGACCTGTTCGCCGGGAAAAGGGGAGGTTTATACAATTTATGGGCATAGTGCCATTCGGGTTAAAGATGATTTATATAATATTGACTCAGTGTTTAACTATGGAACTTTTGATTTTAACACGCCTAATTTTTACCTAAAATTCGCCAATGGAAATTTAAACTATTTCCTGTCAGTAAGAAGCTTCAAAGGTTTTTTGCAAAGTTATTTTCATAACGAACAAAGTGTTTGGGAACAGGAGTTAAACCTAAGTCAGGAGGAGAAACAAAAGTTGTTTAATGCGCTGGTTTTAAATACGCAACCCGAAAATAGATTTTATCGTTACGATTTCTTTTTTGATAATTGTGCCACCAGAATCAGGGATATTGTTCTGGATAATATTGATGGAACAGTGAGTTATAGAGACACCACTGAGAAGGTAAGTTCTTTTCGATCATATATACATGAATATGAGGCTAAAATGCCCTGGGTTCTGCAAGGTTTGGATATTCTATTGGGATTAAAAACGGATGATCCTGCCTACCTGCATGATCAAATGTTTTTGCCCGATTACCTTATGTTGTATTTCTCAAAAGCTTTAAAACACAATGGGGAAGAGAAAGTAGGTTTGGTAAAAGAAATGCAGCCACTTCTTAAGTTTGAAAATAATGAAGATCAGAATAAAGCAATTTCTCCAACTCTGGTTTTCTGGCTCTTACTATTAGTAAGTCTTTTAATATTAGTATATGAGTTACGTCTGCGCAAAAAGCCACTAATGATTTTTAATCGTATCATATTTTTCGTTACAGGCCTTGTGGGTGTATTGATTTTATTTTTAATGTTTATCTCACATCATGCCGTTACTGGCGAGAATTTCAACATTATGTGGGCTTTACCTACTTTTTTAATCTTAGCAGTTTTACCACTTAATCGATACCGTACAAATTTTATAAAGTACCTTTTAATTTTTAGTCTTAGTACACTATTTTTGTTCTTAGCAGCTTGGTTTATTATTCCACAGCAATTGCCACCAATGGTTTTTCCAATAGCCATCTTATTATTCGTGCGTTTAGCTTTATTATATAGGTACATTTTTCAACAGAAATAAGTTTTTGCGAACCTTTTTATTTCACTTCTGTTTTAATATCAGATAGATAAAACTTTTAAACGTTTTCTAATTATCATAATTGATAGTGGGAAGGTTTTTGAAGGTGAATTATTTAATGGTAAACAGAAATAAGTGAAAAAGTTTGTTTTAATACTAGTTATAATTTTTGGAGTTAATACGCTGTTTTTAAAGGCACAGCAACCATCAGTTGTTAAAGCCGATGAACTTGTCAAACGTATTGAAAGTCCGTCTGACACCCTCTATATTGTTAACTTTTGGGCTACTTGGTGCGCTCCATGTGTCGAAGAACTACCTGTATTTGAATCTTCCATTTATAAGTCAGATGATACAATTATTAAAATATTACTAGTTAGTCTAGACTTTAAACAGGCATATCCGTCACTGGATTTATTCTTATCAAAGCATAATATTACCGAAGATGTTTTGTGGTTAAATGAAAAGAATCCAAATACTTGGGTTGATAAAATAGATAAAAGTTGGAGTGGTGCCATTCCTGCTACAAAATTATACTACGGTAGCAAACAGCTATTTCATGAGGGACAAATAAGCATAGATCAATTGCAAAAAATGATTAATAATTTAAAATAGAAAGATATGATTAAGCAAGTATTATTCACCGCAATGTTATTGGTATCATCAATCAGTTTTGCTCAATTAAAAGTTGGCGATGTTGCGCCTGATTTCAAATTGCTAAACACAAACATGCAGATGGTTTCGTTAAGTGATTATTCTGAATATGAAGGTGTTGTTGTTATTTTCACATGTAACCATTGTCCATATGCGAAATATTATGAGGATCGTATGAAAGCCTTAAATGAAAAGTATGAGCAAAAAGGATTTCCGGTAATTGCAATTAATCCAAATGATTCAGTTGCCTATAAAACAGACGGTTTTTCATATATGGTTGAAAAAGCATATGACTTCCCTTACTTACTGGATAATAAGGGAGTATATAAGAAATATGGTGCTACAAAAACGCCTCATGTCTTCCTGTTAAAACAAGAGAACAATGGCTTTAAAGTGGCCTATATTGGAGCTATAGATGATAGCCCCCAGGATGAAACACAGGTTGAAGAAAAATATTTGGAGATCGCAATTAACGCGGTTAAACAAGGAAAAAAGCCAAAATACAGCAGTACGAAGGCAATAGGATGTAGCATTAAACCTTTTAAGTAGGTAATTAGCTTAAATTAAGGCCTTAAAATTTCAAGAAGTTCAAGTAAACTGTTATTTTTGCACCCAATGAGTGGTACAAGAAATATGAGATTATTACTAAAAACATCCGTTTCAGTAATAATGGGGACGGTGATTTGGGCTTCTTTTGCATTTTTTTATCCAATGACGGAGTCATTTGGAAGTGATTTTACACCACCTAAAAACACACCTAATTCTTTTAAAGTTGCCAATTTCTTTTCTGAGAATGATGAATTTGCCTATTTAGAGAAGCAAGTAAATCGTTTTATTCGAAGAGAACACTTGGCTGGTGCATCCGTTGCTATAGCTAAAGATGGTGAATTATTATATGCTAAAGGCTTTGGTTATGCAGATAAGGAAAACATGCATCTTGTTGAGCCACATCATTTATTTCGTGTAGCGAGTGTTTCAAAACTCGTGACAGCAGTTGGCGTTATGAAGATGATAGAAGATGGCCAATTGACACTCGATAGTAAAGTATTTGGTCAATCTGGTATTCTTAACGACTCAATCTACCTAAATTATATTGATAAACGAGTTACTGATATTACTGTAAGGCATTTACTTGAACATAGCGGAGGATGGACCACAAGATGGGGTGATCAAATGTTTATGCCAACCATTATAGCCCGATCATTAAAGAAATCCTTACCTGTTGATGAATCTGACATAATACGCTTTGTACTGAGTAAACGCTTACATTTTACTCCTGGACAATCTTCTTATTACTCAAATTTGGGTTATATGGTACTGGGTCAGGTTATTAGTAAGGTATCTGGATTAGATTACGAAAAGTATATTCAAACAAATGTACTGTATCCATTGGGTATTTTCGATATGCAATTGGGAGGTAGCCATTTAAATGAAAGGGTTGAATCGGAGGTTAAATATTACGAGCCTGAACAAACTTTTTATGTAGATGATTATACCGGCACGGGCGAACAGGTACTTCGTACTTATGGAGGAAATGATATGCACACCTTGGGTGCTGCTGGTGGTTGGATTGCATCATCAACAGATCTAATGAAATTATTGTTGTCAATTGACGGTTTTGAATCTTATCCCGATGTTCTTGATGAAGAGTCAATTGAAACGATGTCGACACCAATTCGTTTGGGTTATAGTCCGTTAGGATGGCGAAGAATTAAGAAAGATGCCTGGTATCGCACTGGTACGCTGGCTGGAACATCAGCTTTAATGGTTCGTAAAAACGATGGAATATCATATGTGGTATTGGTAAATACAGGAAGTTGGAAAGGACCCGCATTAGCCAACGACATAAGTAAAGTAATGGAACGTGGTTTACGTAAAGTTACTGATTGGCCTGAGTATAATCTTTTTGAGTTAGATAATTCATGGGCATCTAACAGAAAGCGTCCTCAGGTGATATATTAATGATTCTCTAGGCTCTAAAAAAGCAATCATTTCAATTTCTTATTATTATCAGAATATAATATAACTCAGGATTATGTAATTATTTCTAAGATAGATAAGCTTAGTCTAATTGAAATAATCTTGTATTCTTAAATTTAAACTGGTTCTTATAATAATGAGTGCGTATTAAGTTCGATCATTATTATCATAATTAAGGCAGTTTCTTTTACTTATTATTTTTGATCTTTACTACAACTTAAGAATACCTCGTTAAAATTTCTATCAATTTCAGGTTTTGTTATATATTAGCTGATATTAGGATTACAAATCAAGGTTATTTAAGTTTTTAGTTTGTTTCCGGAAACGTTTGAGCTTACTATATAATTCTTAGCAATGATTATCTATTTTCGTTATGCCTGAATTTCTTGAGGGTTTACAGGTTTTTAAATTCCATTGGTAATAAACGATCCCCATATGCTTGTCCTATATTTGATATTATGTTATTTTTAAGTATAAATAAATAGCCAGACTAATTCTGGCTATTTATTCTTAATATTCTTAGTTAGAACCTAAAGCTTCAATTTTAGCTTTAACCTCATTGTACTTATCCATATTTTCAAATCGATAATACAATCCTTTTAAAGTTTCTAATACTGCAACCTTTTCACCAACACTTTGCGATTCAGGCTGAACTAAATGTGCTTTTTCCAAATATGGTAAAGCTTGTTCCCAATAGCCGTTTGCTACTTCAATTGCTGCATTGTATTCTTTTGTAGTCGTTTTATCATTGGCAATACCTTGTTGTTCTACGCCTTTGTTGAAATAAATTACGCCAATATTATACAATGAATTAAAAAAGTTGTCATCTATTTCAAGACATTTCTCATAATTACTGATTGCCTCTTCTTTATCAATACTCTCGAATAAGACACCACGGGCATAATAGAATGATGGATTGCTAGGATCTTTTTCAATAGCCGTATTTAAGTAATCAAGTGCCGCATCGTTTTGTTTGCTATCTAAATAAAACTGAATTAGACTTGTTAAAATACGACTATCTTCAGGAAATAATTCAAAACCACGTTGTAGGTTTTGAGCCAATTTAACAGAATCACCAGTTTCATCAAATACTTGATCTAACAGTAATATAGCATCTCCTCCACCATATTTATAATCTATGGCTTTGTTAAAATACTCTTCAGCTTTTTCCCAATTCTTCGCATTGTAGGCTGCTAAAGCACAGTTATAAATAATAGAAGTATCAACAGCTGCACCTTCTTCTGCCATTACAGGTAAAGAATTAATGTACAGAACATTTTCAAATGCGAATAATGCTTGATTAAAATCTTCTGTATTAAACCCTTCGATACCAGAATTAGTAAGATCAGGCTTAAAGAAAGTTAATTGTAATTTGATTTCCTTCTCATATTTGCCAATACCTTTTCCTTTATGATCACCTTTTTGATCTAGCTCAATGGCTTTTTTGTAAAAATCAACGGCTTTCTTAATGCCGTCAGCATCTTTACCATTTTTGTATAATTCGGTATATACTTTTGCTGCAACAATGTAAGTTTTAGGCCAATTAATTGACTTTTCATGTTCCAATGCGACATCAATCGCTTTCTGTGCAGCCTCAAAATCATTTGTATCTAAGTAACCAGATGCAGCAGAAACTTTACCTTTTTGGGCAAATACTGCGGAAACAGTTAACATTAAAATTGCAAATAGCGCGACTCTTTTCATTACTAAAAGTTTTAGATTTATTCTGTATGGTAATTTAACTTTAAAATTTATTCATTTGTTGTTTCAGTTGAATTATCAGTATCAACATCGTTTTCAGGAATTTCAGCTCCTTCAGTAAGTTGTTCTTCTTCTAATTCTACTTCAGATGTAACTTTAGCAACCGACGCTATCTCATCTTGTTTTTTCGACAAGTTGATTAAACGTACTCCTTGAGTTGCTCTTCCTGTAACCCTCATATCACTAACAGATAGGCGAATGGCAATACCTGAACGATTGATAATCATCAGATCATTGTCATCTGTTACGTTCTTAATCGTAATAAGTTCCCCTGTTTTGTCAGTAATTTTCATGGTTTTTACACCCTTACCACCGCGGTTGGTAACTCTGTAGTCTTCCGTTTTTGATCGTTTACCAAAACCTTTTTCAGAAACAACTAAAACATCTTCTGACTCTATATCCTTCACAGAAATCATGCCAACAACTTCATCATGCTCTGAAGCCAGCGTTATTCCTCGTACCCCGGCACCTGTTCGACCTATACATCTAACCTGAGATTCGTTAAAACGAATAGCACGACCAGAACGTGAGGCCATCAAAATTTCTGTCTGACCATTGGTTAAACGAGCTTGCAACAACTCATCATTTTCTTTAATTGTTATGGCATTAACTCCATTAACACGAGGGCGAGAATAATCCTTAAGAAGTGATTTCTTAACGATACCCTTCTTAGTACCCATGATGATATAGTTCTCATTCACGTAATCCTCATCGTTCAATTTCTTAACTCGGATAAACGCTTTTACTTGATCATCAGGATCGATATTAAGTAAATTTTGGATAGCCCTACCCTTACTGTTCTTCGTTCCTTCAGGTATTTCGTATACTTTTAACCAGAAACACTTACCTTTTTTAGTGAAGAACAACATCGTATTGTGCATCGATGCTGGATAGATATATTCAATAAAATCCTCTTCACGAGTTGTAGAACCTTTTGAACCAACTCCTCCTCTATGCTGTGTTTTAAACTCAGCTAGTGGCGTACGTTTCATGTAACCCAAATGCGAAATTGTAATAATCATTTCATCATCTGCGTAGAAATCTTCAGGGTTGAATTCTTCAGAACTATATACAATATCAGTTCGGCGATCATCGCCATATTTAGCTTGTACTTCAATTAACTCATCCTTGATGATGTTCATGCGTAACTCAACATTAGCTAGAATCTCTTTCAAATGAGCAATCTCTTTCATCAATTCATCGTACTCAGCTCTTAGTTTATCTTGCTCTAGTCCTGTTAATTGACGCAGGCGCATCTCAACAATTGCACGCGCTTGAATATCAGTTAATTCAAATCGATTAATCAAATTCTCGCGAGCTTCATCAGGAGTTTGTGCAGCACGAATAATCTTGATTACTTCATCAATATTATCACTTGCGATAATTAATCCCTCAAGAATATGGGCACGTTTTTCAGCTTGATCTAATTCGTATTGCGTACGGCGAACAACCACATCGTGACGATGCTCTACAAAACACTCAAGCATCTGTTTGAGGTTCAATAATTGAGGACGTCCCTTAACTAAGGCGATATTATTAACTCCAAAAGACGTTTGTAAAGCCGAGTATTTAAATAAATGATTTAGAACAACGTTTGCAATTGCATCTCTTTTCAAGTCAATAACGATACGCATACCATTACGATCCGATTCGTCATTGATATTTGAAATACCATCTAACTTCTTTTCATTAACAAGGTCAGCTATCTTAATAATAAGCTCAGCCTTATTAACCATGTATGGTATCTCGGTAATAACGATCTTTTCGCGACCGTTACTTTCTGTTTCAATATCAGATTTAGCACGTATAACAATACGTCCCTTACCAGTATTAAAAGCATCTTTTACACCTTGATAACCATATATTGTACCTCCTGTTGGGAAATCAGGAGCTTTAACGATTGAAATTAAATCTTCAATTTCAATGTCATTATTTTCGATATAGGCTATGGTAGCATCGATGGTATCTTTTAAGTTATGAGGAGGCATATTAGTAGCCATACCCACAGCAATACCAGAAGCACCATTCACTAATAAGTTAGGAATACGTGTTGGTAACACGGTTGGTTCCTTTATAGTATCATCAAAGTTGAGTTGAAAGTCAACCGTATTCTTATCTATATCGATCAACATTTCTTCGGCTAGTTTATTTAAACGAGCCTCAGTATAACGCATGGCGGCAGGGCTATCGCCATCAACCGAACCAAAGTTACCTTGTCCATCAACTAAAGGGTAACGCAACGACCATTCCTGTGCCATACGTACCATTGCAAAATAAACAGATGAATCGCCATGCGGGTGAAACTTACCAAGTACCTCTCCCACAATTCTTGCGGACTTTTTATAACCTTTATTGGCCGCAAGTCCTAATTCGCTCATTCCATACAAAACCCTGCGATGAACGGGTTTCATACCATCTCTCACGTCGGGCAAAGCGCGCGAAACAATCACTGACATCGAGTAATCGATGTAGGCAGATTTCATCTCCTCTTCAATGTTGATTCTTATTATCTTTTCTCCTTCAGTCATTTATGATTTTATTTTGATATGCTATTACAATAAAAAATGGCTTTTTGAAGGCCATTTTTTGAACGCCCTAATTTAAGTAAATTAGCTAACATGAGAAAGCGAAAAAGACACCAATTTATTAACAATTAATTGCTATAGGAGCATCCATATAAATATGCTAATTTTGACTATTAAATGAGATTCATTATTTTCATGTTTGTAAACAACATGTATATTTGACTTGTTAGTTAAAAAAAACGAAAATTCATCAACTAATTATATGGATTTAAATTTTTCACCACGTATTAAAGACGTTATATCGTATAGTAAAGAAGAGGCGGAACGTTTAGGCAATCACTTTATATCACCTGAGCATTTAATGCTGGGGATATTGCGTGAAGGAGAAGGTACGGCAATGGGTATATTACAAAACTTGGAAGCTGATATTCCTCGTATTAAAAAAGCCATTGAAAAATACCTCAAGGGTGACGAACCAATACGAAACGAGAATCTTCCTTTGTTAAAGTCTACCGAAAGAGTGCTTAAGTTAGTACATCTGGAGGCTAAATTACTAAAGAGTGAACGTATTGATACGGGACATTTATTAATTGCTCTTCTAAAAGAAAAGAGCAGCGTAATATGGGAAATTATGGCAGAAGAAAATATTCATTACCAAAACGTTAAAAGCCTGCTTGAGGCACAGCAACCAATAGCTAAAGCTGATTATCCAGAGGATGACGATCAGGAAAGCTCATTCTCAGGTTCGAGTAGTTCGGGTGAAGGTTCCAAATCTAGTTCCAAATCAAGTTCGGATACACCTGTGCTTGATAACTTTGGAATTGATATCACTAAGGCCGCTGAAGAAGGACGTTTGGATCCAATTGTTGGACGTGAGAAAGAAATTGAACGTTTAGCTCAAATATTAAGTCGTCGTAAAAAGAATAATCCGATATTGATTGGTGAGCCTGGTGTAGGTAAATCGGCCATAGCAGAAGGATTAGCTTTGCGTATTAATGAGAAAAACGTATCAAGAGTTTTATTCGATAAACGAGTTGTAACTTTAGATTTAGCTTCAATTGTAGCGGGAACAAAATACAGAGGGCAATTTGAGGAGCGAATGAAAGCCATTTTAAATGAGCTAAGTCGTAACCCTAGTATTATTTTATTTATCGATGAAATACACACCATTGTTGGAGCTGGTGGGGCTACTGGCTCTTTAGATGCTGCAAATATGTTGAAACCTGCGCTTGCGCGTGGCGAAATTCAATGTATTGGAGCTACTACTTTGGATGAGTACCGCCAACATATTGAGAAAGATGGTGCCTTGGAACGTCGTTTCCAAAAAATAATGGTGGAACCTACCTCTATCGATGAAACGGTTGAGATTCTGAATAACATTAAAGCTAAATACGAAGATCATCACAATGTGAATTACGATGGTGATGCTATAGAAGCCTGTGTCAAACTAACAGAGCGTTATATTTCTGATCGCCATTTACCCGATAAAGCAATTGATGCGCTTGATGAAGCTGGTTCGCGTGTACATATCTCAAATATCGTTGTTCCCGAAACAATTGTTAAGATTGAAGGTGAAATTGATGAGATTAAGGAGAATAAAATAAAAGCTGTTAAAGCTCAAAACTTTGAATTAGCGGCTAGTTTCCGTGATAAAGAGAAGAATCTTCTTGATAGCCTTGATGAAGCTAAGACTAAGTGGGAAGAAGAACTTCAACAACATCGCGAAACAGTTGATGCTGAAAAAGTTTCGGAAGTAGTTGCAATGATGACTGGTATACCTGTTCAACGAGTTGCACAGGCTGAAGGCTTCCGCTTATTAAAAATGGGAAAAGAATTAAATGGTAAAGTTATAGGACAAGACGATGCCATTGTGAAAATTGTTAAAGCAATTCAACGTAACCGAGCCGGATTGAAAGATCCTAACCGTCCAATTGGTTCATTTGTATTTTTAGGCCCTACCGGTGTTGGTAAAACACACTTGGCTAAAGTGCTTGCACAATATTTATTTGATACAACTGACGCGCTTATTCGTATTGATATGAGTGAATACATGGAGAAATTCTCGGTGTCGCGTTTGGTTGGAGCTCCTCCGGGATATGTTGGGTACGAAGAGGGTGGTCAATTGACAGAAAAGGTACGCCGTCGCCCTTATGCAGTGGTGCTTTTAGATGAAATTGAAAAAGCTCACCCCGATGTGTTTAATTTACTTCTTCAGGTACTTGATGAAGGAAGATTAACCGATAGTTTGGGACGAAAAGTGGATTTCAAGAACACGATTATTATCATGACTTCGAATATTGGTTCACGCGAATTAAAAGATTTCGGTCGTGGCGTAGGCTTTACACCTTCTAGTAGTGCTTCTGATCAGGAACATGCAAAAGGGGTTATTGAGAAAGCGCTAAAGAAAGCTTTTGCACCTGAATTCATTAATAGAATTGATGATGTTGTTATTTTCAATAATCTTGAAAAAGATGATATTCACAAAATCATTGATATCGAATTAAAAGGTCTTTATAAGCGAGTTGAGGGACTTGGCTATAAACTTGAATTAACTGATGAAGCTAAAGACTTTATTGCATCTAAAGGTTATGATATTCAGTATGGAGCAAGACCACTGAAAAGAGCCATACAGAAGTATCTCGAAGATGAAATGGCGGAGGTTATCATTCAGGCATCTGTTTCGGAAGGAGATATTATTAAAGTAGATTACAATGCTGATGAGAAAAAGATTGAAACAGAAATTGTTGAATTATCGAAAAAGAAAAAGTAATAAATACTTAATTTAAATAGAAATAGGCAAGCTTTATTAGCTTGCCTATTTTATTATATATTCAAGCGCATAAATATTTAATTGGAATTACTTCTGATTAAGATAATTTCTTACTGGTGCTGCATACATTTCGTATAACTTTTGTTTAGCCATATTCTTATTAATAGCCGATAATTCATTGGCCTTTCTATCGATTAAAGCTCTTGTTTCCTTAATATCCGTTTCATTATAAGTTACATTCAAGCCCGAATCTATATATGAAATGATGTCATAACATACATAATTGATGGGATTCAATTTATAATTCAAATAGATTTGTCGATCCATTTCCTTACACACATTCTCATGAATATTACAAGCAGTTAATGTATCCGCATTGGCATCAATAAAAGAGTTGATTGGCTCACCAAAAGCCAGATGTATCTTGCCTTTCTTTCCTGTTATACCAGTTAATACACTATTAAAATCTTCATCTTTCTTTTTAGCATACGAGCCTTTTTCAGAAATGATACTTTCATTAACTTTAAGTATATCGCAAGGTTCAAGCTCATAAGAGATACTCACAGGGACAATATTAAACTGTTTGATTGCTTTAATTGGATCTTTTTGTTTGATCGTTAACATCTTTAAAAGAGAGAGCTGCGTTTTATCATTCCCATTTTTTGTTCGCCCATCCCTCTGGGCTATCCAAATTGATTGATCTTCTTCGGTGAGAACCTTTTTAATATATAATGAATGAGCTAAAGCGTTGTAGTAAATGTCATTTCGAGATCCTCCACGATAAAAAGTGAACATCTTGTTAATTTTTCCGATGTCGATAATAAACTGATTACTCATTAAATTACTACCAAAAGTAATTTGAGTTGTTCGATGCCCATTTGTTAATAGTACATTCTGGAGAATTGCACTATCCATAACAATATCGCGATGGTTCGATATAAATAAATAAGAAGAATCATTTCTTAGATTCTCCAGACCGGAAAATGAAAAACATGAAGCCGTTTTATTCAGAATTTCCTCAACAGCACTACTGCTAAATATCCTTTGAAAATCATTGGTTGATTTAACATTTCGCATTTGTTCCAACGAAATATCAATATCCTGATTGGGAAAAACATATTTAAGTATCTGCTCAAACTCTTTGTGTTTCAGAAGTCTTATCATTGCCTCCTGCACCTCTATATCATTATACGGTCGCATCTCGACCAACTTTCGATCTAAATCAATCATACTATACCCTGTTATCCACAAATGTTACTGGCTTCCTGCTCATATCGGGAAATTGCATCTTAGAAATTTCTGACGGAGCATAAAATGCCACGGAAGGTGCAACTCTTAATTTTGTTCTGAAGCTATCCTTTATCAATTTCTCAAGCTTCTCACTTATATTATTCGCCCCTATTCTGATCTGTATGTCATCCGTTCCAATCGTGTTTTTATCCACTAAAACAATGTAATTTTCCACCCCTTCAATATCATTTAACACATCGTATAAGGCAGGAGGATAAAGTGTTGTACCCTTATATTTTATCATCTGATTTTTACGTCCAATTACAGGACCTAATCTGGTTGTTGTTCGTCCACATTCGCATTTTTCAGTATGGTGATTACAAATATCACCAGTTTTAAAACGAAGCAATGGCATTCCTTCAACTCCTAATGTGGTAATTGTTACCTCTCCTGGAGTGCCCGGTTTTACCGGCTTTTCATTTTCATCCAAAAATTCCACAATTATCATTTCAGGATGATGATGTCCACCCTTACCAAACTGACAATCGGTAAAGGCTGTTCCCATTTCTGTTGATGCATAGGTTGAGAATAACTGAATGTCCCATTTATCTTTAATGCGCTGTCCTAATTTATTTAAAGAAAAATCTTCGTTGCGAATACTCTCGCCTATGCAAATAGCTTTTGTGATTGAGCTATTCTTGTAGTCGATATTATTTTTCTCGGCATACTCAACCAACTTTAGTAAAAAAGACGGAACAGTAACCAAAGCAGTGGGCTTTATGCGTTCAATGGTGTCAAATTGCAAACCTGGATTTCCGGGACCCACTCTAACGATGGCACCACCCAGTTTCCTGATGCCTTCGTAGTAGGCCATTCCGGCCATAAATCGGCGATCTAAGGTAACCATCAACTGGAAAATATCATCAGCCCTTGCCGTTGCACAAGCAAATGAAATGTACTCATTATAAGCTAAGCGCTGTAAATCTTTTTCTGTTTCCGCAAACACAACTGGCTCTCCACTTGTACCAGATGTAGTTAAATAATCGATTACTTTTTTAGGTTTAACACATAAAAAATCCATATTGTGCTTTTGCAGATCATCCTTCGATGTGGTAGGAATATGAACCAAATCATCCAAAGTATTTATCTTGCTAATATCTACCTTATGTGTTTTGAAGAATCGTTGATAAAAAATAGAATTTTCTTGTAAATAGTTTAGCAAGCCTTTCAGTTTTCCTTCCTGATAAAGCTTTATATCTGCTTGTGCTTGGGTTTCTATTTTTGGTATTAGCATTTTAGTCATTTAAACATTAATTCAACTCTTCCATTTCCTTAAGTGCATCTATAACCTGCCGACGATCAACTTGACGAGGAAACTCACATTCTAGTGCCTTATTAAAATATTGGCGAGCCTTATTAAAAGCCTTCAATTCTTTATAATGTTGTGCAATAATGTAATAAGCGTAATAATAGTTAGGGTTTTTAATTAAAATATCAGTTATCGAACTCTCCGATAATTCTACGATATTATCATCCCCCATATGTTCTTTTATAGAATCTAACTGTTGACGGTATTCCCAAATGGACTCAACACCACCCTTACGGTAAAAGTTGGAGGACTTAACGCTTAGGCTATCTATTATAAAATCGGGCCTTGACACATTAAAAGTATCTGAGAACAAAACATTTAAATCATACGCAACAAAATCATTTTCTTGATATGGAAATTGCGATACCCACATCAATCTTTCACTTGGTTTAAATACAAGCGAGTGATGGCATATAAGCTGGTTAACTGCCATTTCGTTACTTAAACCAATATCTGAATTATTTAAGCCCTTTTTATCACGTAAAATGGCAACCATTTTTTCATGATCGATATTACTGCTTTGATCTATTAATTCATGTGTTCGATTTAAGCGATATACTGAGCAACCTTCATTTTTAGCTTCTATATTTAGCTTACTATCTGCAAGTTTCTTGCTTTGAAAATGATTGGTTAAAACCAATTTGGAGGACTCTGAATCATAGACATCGGTCTCATCTAACGATTTCTCAATTACTACAGCTCTATTATCAAAAGCTGAGCTGACAAAGAAGGATTCGGAAACAAAGGTTTCGTGATCGGCAATAATTTCATAGGCCTCTTCGATGTTCTTGGCATTCTGTAAAACGGCTCTCGAGACTAATGACACAGGCGATTTAGCCGACATAGGAATACCTGACTTAGCAGAATTCAGACTAATAGATAAGCCATGTTCATTCATACCGGAAAGTACTCCAATCATTCCGCCCCATGCTATGTAGGCAAATTTATATCCGGAATCAGGCTTACAGAAAACAACAATTTTCTTTCTGGCAAAGTCATCGCCTGCTGAAAAATCCAAATTACGACCAACGAATAAACTGCTATCTTTCGTATACTCATTTTGAACACTAAAGGCTGTACAATTAACCAGATTCATATTTTGGATTGTATGTCCTATATCATGTGCCGCATGATAGTTTAACATACGATGATATTTATCGCCGATAAAATCAAAATCATCCGAGGCTGATAATGAAATACCATAAATTTCCTGTCTGTATTCCAATGGGATGAAATCATCCAGATCCTTATTAAAAATGGTAATAAAATACCTCAGATAATTAAGGGTAGTTTCAGATGGAATTAATGTTTTTATAAAATTTACAAAATGAAGCTCTTGCTCTTGTGCCAGTTCTTTGGTTAATAAACCGTTTTTAACCCCCATTTCAAAAGGAGCGCCAGATATATATAATTCATATAAACCTCCCTTGTTTTTATGAAGCCAATCATCGTCGCATACCCAAAGATTACTATCTTGTTGCACTACTTTGTAATTATTAAGCAGCGAATAATCCACATTAGGTGGAGAAAGAATCATTGATCGAATGGAAATATAAGTAATTCCAATAACCACCAATAAGGCTATGAATATGTATTTAATCCATTTCATACTTATGTTGTTTGCTTGTGCTTGCGTAAATCTGCCATAATGTTATTAATTCCTTCTATCTCGCCACATGTAAGAATTGCTCCTATTGAAACGCCTAATATTCCATGCATGTTTATATTTTGGCCCGTTAGAAATAAATTTTTCACCCTTGTACGTGGCTGAATCTGCGACTCAAAAGGGTTACGATTATCAACCGATACGCCATACATTGCACCTTCACGAACACCCGTATAATCGCGATAACTTAATGGCGTGGAAGAATAAGTGTTTGCTATATCCTTTCTTATGCTTGGAAACTTCTTTTCAATCAAGTTAATCAACTGATCGCTCTTTTGAGCTTTCATTTTTTTGTAATCATCACCTCGCTTTTCAATTTCAGTATCAAACCAAGGAGCCATTTCATTATATTCCATTGGCGATAATACTATCATACTTTCGGCATATCCCTTGTGCTCCTTACTTTCCTTCATATAAAGCATAAAGCCCTGCGGCCATGTTTGTTCGCTATAGTTATCTATACCCCAAACGTCTTTATCGTTGTAATAATAAAGATTGGAGTTAATGTACTTGACGGATTTTTCTTTAAATACAACATAAAGACTAAAACAGGAAATGGTTTGTTCTTGTCTTTTCAAACGACTAAGGTATACCTTTCGAAAATTACCCCCCGTTGTCATTTCCATTGTAGTTAATGGATCAATGTTAGAAATAACAATTTTGGCTTGAATTGAATTTTGGCCTTTAACCTTAACTTCTTCTATTCTATCTTTATCACAGATTAAACCCTCAACTTTTGCCTGTGTAAGAACCCTTCCTCCATTGTTTTCAATTACTTTTTTGAAAGCATTTGCTATTTGTCCTCCCCCATGTTTCAACTTATAGGCACTTTGCAAATAAAAAATAGAAATGACTGCATGTATAAATAGAGAAGCCGATTTCTTTTTACCTGCATACAATGAGTTAGTATAGCACAATATATTTTGTAAATCTATATCTGAAGTAATACTCGAAACAAATTCAAATACATTTTCATCTAAGCCCTTTTTACCGGCCAATTCAAATACATTAACGTCTCGCAGATTAATAATATCAACCGAACTAAATATTTCTTTCAGTTTGTTGATATAGGTCTTAATGCCATCTTTCTCATTTGGAAAAGATTCAATTAGTTTCTCTTTGAACTGTTTAATTCCCTGAGGTATAGAAAACTCCTTATTATTAACATTTAAAACATCAAACGCATGCAAATCCAGCTTTTCGGCATCCACATCCTTGTAAATGGCAAAATATCGAAATAATGTATTTAATATCTGACCATCATCGTAGCTACCAATGTAATGCATACCAGTATCAAACAGTTTTCCTTTCCGTTTAAAATCCTGCAAACACCCACCTATTTGATGGTGTTGTTCAAGTACACAAACGCTATAACCTCTTTGACTTAATATACTTCCACAAGCAAGTCCACCCAAGCCACTTCCAACAATCACAATATCATATTTGCTTTGTGTTTCCATTAACTCAATGCTTAATAAGTTTTTGGTATAAATAATTATCGCCTAAAAATTGTGCGCAGGTTAAGAATGATGAAATCGATACACCAAGAATACCATGCATATTTAAGTTTTGGCCAGTAAAATATAAATTTTTCAAGCGCGTTTGCGGAGTAATAATTGAATACAATGGATTTTTGTAATCTTTTACCACACCATAAGCCGAGCCATTATAGCTTGCGGTATAATCGCGATAGCTTAATGGTGTTGATGTATAAAACGACTTGATATTTGATTTTAATTCTGGTATTTTCTCAGAAGCTAAATCAATTAATTTCAAAGCCTTTTCATTTTTAAATGCCTCATATTCCTCACCTCTGTTTTCAATGGTACTATTGGCCCATTTTTCTACGTCTGAATATTTCATGTAAGCAATAATACAGAAACCATTGGCATATTCATTGCTCTGGTGATTTAAAGGTGTATACATCAATACATTCTGAGGCCATTTGTCAAGTTCTGTTGTCCAAACTTCATTGCTTTTAAAGTAGTGATGGTTGTAATTTTGGTATTTTATCTTGTTCTTTTTTAAAACCACATATACCGAAAACATTCCGATGGAATCTTCCTGAGATAATATTCGATTTCTATATACTTTTTTGAACGCACCATCATCAATTATCGACATAAATGTTTTGGGGTGCATACTTGAAATAAACTTTCGCCCATGAATAATTTCTCCATTTTTGAGCTTTACGTTTTGTACAGCACCATCTTTTACATCAATCTCACTAACTTCAGAATTGCGTTTAATTATACCACCATTTGCCTTTATCGCATTGGCCATAACGTTTGCCATACCGCTTCCACCTTCCTTTATTCTCCATGAACTTTTAATAAAAGAATAGTTTATTAAGGCATGTGTATACAAGGCGGTTGAACCAGCTTTACCTGCATACAAAATATTGATACCTGCCAAAACTGCTCGAAGCTCGGCATTGGAAGTTAAACCATTGATAAATCCGGAGGCCGATTGTTCTGTATAAGGACTTTCTGCTGAAAAATTCCTTATCTCTGATTTTAAACTGTACAAAGGAAATGATTCACAGACCTTTTCTATACCCTTCATGTATTCATCTATCCCATTTACTTCCTTTGGGAAATAGGATTTTAAAGTTTCCGAGTAACGCTCATGGCCTTGTGGAATTTGATATTCCTTATTATTAATAGTCAGTAGTTCGGATTGATTTAAATCAAGCTGTTTTAATGTTAGTTGCCCCTTTAGTCCGAATAAATTAAAATACCTGTCTAAGACCTCTCCATCGCCTAAGCTCTCGGTGTAATTTAATCCTGTATTAAAAACTACTCCGTCGCGAACAAATGATTGCATCATACCACCTATTCGATCGTTTTTCTCAAGCACACACACCTTCAGTCCTTCTTTACTTAAAAGGTAAGCGCATTGCAAGCCTGACAAACCACCTCCTATAATCACTACATCAAACATGAACATTGTTTTTAGGTGACTTGGAAAGAATATATGTTACGTTGGAGGTATATTTGGCATTATCAACCTTATTAAAGTGTAGATTATTCTTTTGGGCAAATTCCATAATTATTTTGGATGATACAAAATCTACCTCATAATCCATCTTATTAAATTTAAATAACTTAATGGAGAAGAACTCGGTTAACTTGGTCACTTTAGTTCTATTCTTTAAATCTGTATCGGCATCTCGAATTACAAGCATTCCCAAATCTGACAGTTGCTCATACGCTTTGCCAAGTACCTTTAGTTGTTTTTCCCTGGAAAAATAATGTAGTACATCATTAAAAATAAACACATCAGCAGGTTCAAACACATCGGTAACCACATCTTTTTTATTAAAGTGCAGCTGCTTGTTTTCACTTGCCACTTCTTTAGCAACACCTATTTTATCTTCGTCGTAATCCCATCCTACAATCTCACGATTATTGGTGGTATATGACAACATGTTACACAAAAAACCATAACCACAACCAACATCTATTATCTTTCCATCTTTAGGAATTATTTGATCATAAAACCTATAATTCTTTTCCAAGCTAATCTTAACTCTAAGGTACCATTCAAGTATGGGACCTTTATACACATATTGATTAATTAATCGGCGAGCGTAAAAGTCAACATTTTGTTTTTGATCTTTAAGAACCCCAAACTGTTCTCTATAAAACGCAGTCACTTTTTTTGCTTGTGGCCGATATGTTATTCCTTTTTCAAGGTTTATCTCATCAACCTTTATTCGGTCGAAGAACTTAAGCGTTATGTGACCTGCTCTTAAAAAGAATTCAGTTTTCGGCATGCATTCGTAAGCACCATGCAACAAAATCGGCAGTATGTCTAAGCCCAGATAGTCAGCTAGGCTAAATGCTCCCTGGTGAAAACGATTAATCTTCCCATTTTTGGTACGCGTACCTTCCGGAAACACCAATACAGAATAACCTTTATCTACTTTAGCTTTGATTTTTTCATAGCCGTGTTCAATACCCGTATAAATAGGATAAAAGTCGATGTAGCGAATAATGTACCCATAGAATGGATTCTTCCACACCCATTCATTTGTCAACACAATAATTTTAGGGCTCATCAAAAGAATTAAAGCAATATCAAGATGTGATTGATGATTACAAATAATTACAGCTGGTTTAGTTAAATCGAACTTTTGTTTGTCGATGTATTCTTTTTTAAATAAAAAGTTCAGCCCCACTACCAGATTACATATTAAATACATAATGTAGTGGATACAACGTTTTTTCTTCTGTTTAAAAAAGGGAGTGACTTTAAAAATAAAAACGAGAAGCGAAACCCCTATTACACCAGCTAGAAAAATAAGAAATGAAATAATGGATATTAATACATCGAGAGCAACTATTGGAAAAATGCGTTTTTTTCCACCATTTGAAACCAGTAAGTTAAAAATAAATGGTAAAATCGTAAATGATATGAGGATGACAGATAGTATTCCTAGTACAGTAACTATGGCTATTGATTTTAAGGCAGGATGTTGCGCAAATATAAGCACACCAACTCCTATCAAGGTTGTTGAAACACTTAATAGTATAGATACTTTATAGGGCAGTATGCTTTTTGTACCATATTTATGCTTATTAATTAAACCTTGGGTAAGAAAAATTGAATAATCAATTCCCAGTCCAAAAATAAAGGTGCAAATAATGATATTGAAGATATTGAACTGAATATCAAAGAGCCCCATTAAACCAATGGTCCATTGCCAACTTAATACTATGGGAACAAATGTAATAAGCGCTAACTCAATACGTCCCCAGAAAAGTAAAATGATTAGAAAAACAACTATCATCGAGTAGTTGATTAATTTCGTAAAATCATCCTTAAGCACTTCGAAAAATCGATTGGTAAAGAATTGCTTATCAAGTATCAGAAGGTCAGACACAGGGCCAAGTATGGCAAAGAACTGTTTCTTTTGAGCTTGATCTACCTTGCATACAGAAACCAAAGACGTTTTATCAGCTTTCTCATTTATTAAGTTGCTCAGAAATAACTCTTTTATAAACTTTTGATCGTCCACTGAAATACTTGCGTAATCTTCTCGCAATTTAGCATAGAAAGCATTGAATGTGCTTGCTTTGAAATGATTGTTCTTGCCCGCTTCCGTGAAAGCTGAAATTGTTTTATCCAGATTTTTTTCTTTCCAAAATTGATTCCAACGGTTCAATTGTTCTCTTTGTTTATTCTCTGAAATCAATAAAGTACTTACACTGCTTAAGGAGCCAATAACATCAGAACTTTCTAGTTCATTAAAAAGTGCCTGGTGCTTCTCTAAGGTTTCCAAGGCATTATTTAAGTCGGTGCCTTCGGTAACTACATATATGGCACTTGCTGTTTCGGTACTTATAGCTTTTAGGTTCTTTTCAGCCTCAGCGAGATGTTTGGGTAGATAATTAAGGTTAGCAATGTCGGCATCAAATGTTATTGATTTACCAGTAAAAAAGAAAAGTATCGATAATACGAATACGCCAACAAGCCAATATTTATTTTGGTGAAAATTAATGGCTGCAATTTTATCAAAAATACCATTTGTTTCAACTTGTTTTTTTGCCTTTTGCTTACCAAAGAACAATGGAAGACAAAACAAGACAAATAAAGATGAAGCCATAACGCTAAGCCCAGCGAAATACCCAAGTTGATTTAAAGCCTTTGAATTAACTACACTTAAACAATAAAATGCACTAGCCGTTGTTAGACTACTCATTATAATTGGATCGGAAATATCTTTTAATATCTCCCTGACCGAATGTCCATACCGAACATGCGAAAAGTAATGCAATGAAAAATCGATGGATATCCCAATTAAAATGGCTCCCACCCCCAAAGATATAGCTGACAGAGAGTCATAACTTACAGACATAATGCTCAATGCAAGGCCAACTCCTAGTACTACGGGGGTAAATAAATAAAAGAGGACTTTTATATTTCGAAAAACAAATACGAATAACAGTAAGAGCAAAACTAAAGCTACAGCCACTGTTAAGAAAATATCCTTTTGAACGCGGTTAGCATTAGCCACCGCAACAGCTGTTCCTCCATAATATTCAACAAATACATCTTCGGGTATTTGAGCAGCCAGGTAATTATCTATTTGCTCAATAAGTACTCTATTTTCCTTTGTATTCTTCGATGAGAAGACCGGATCGACAAAGCATAAAGCATGTTTTTTATCCTTTGTGAAAATGTGGGACTTATGGAGTGTAAAATTCTGATCGAGTTGAAATGTCTTTAATCGTTCCAGAAATCGAGGCACAATACTGAGTGGATCTTTTAGAATATAACGTGCTGTTCCAAATCCTGTTGGAGCAATTATGCTTTTATAATTCTTAAGCATTAAACTTTCAAGGTAGGGTTCATGAATGATGGTATCCAAATAGGCATAATCCTCATCGCTCAGATAATATGGTAGATTGCGATAAAAATAATCGTATACATCAATAAATGCATTTTCAGCAACAATGCTACGTACAGCTTTAATGCGAACAGTGTCTTTCAGAAGGTGTTTAGCAAGCTTATCAAGCACTTGTATAAGCTTGTTTTCACCGAGTAGGCTACTATCTTTTAATGAGACATTAAATATGATCTGATCAGCAAACTTAGAATTAGAAAAAGTCTCACTCATCTCAGTAATTCGCTCATCCATTGGAATAAGCGATGAAACATCTTCTTCTAAATTTATATTTTTAATAAAAAACACAAGCGCTAGTATAAGCACAACAAGTGGCACTAACATGCGTCTACCTGCCGAACTAAAAACCGTGTGTATGTATATAAAAAATTGATGCATTCAATTATTTAAGTTTGGTGAACGACAAAATGAGGTAGCTAAGTCCATAAAATAATCCTCCGGCAACAATAGACAAACCAATGGCACCTAAAAGGTATTGCTTAATATTAGTTGTTATAGATGAGATGTCGAGTGCGGTATCGACCTCAAACGAACCAGCTCCCATTAAGAAACTACCCATCACATAGCTTAAATATAAGATTATCGGAATCATTGGAGGAAGGCTAATATTGGCAGCTACAAAAAAAATTGCCTTATTAAGTTTTAACCAGTGTGCTATTAAAAAACCAATTAATAATTGGTAGCCCCAAACTGGAAAAATCCCCATAAATACACCGAAGCCGATTGCAGCAGCTATTTTATGTTTCGTTTCATTCCCATCAATTATTTGTGTTCGGATTATTTCTTTAAAACTTTTGCCTTTAAATTCACGCAGTATCATACGTGGACGATGAATTAAGAAGGCAAGTGTAACCAATATGGAATTCAGTACACTAATGCGGAAGAAATCAAGAAAAGGACGAAAATGTGAGATTCGCTCTTCTTTACTCGGATAATACACATCAATTGGTATACAACTGACTTTAATGCCTTTCCATGCTGCCCTAACGATTACTTCAATTTCAAATTCATATTTTGAACAAAACCATTTCTTTTTTTCTAGCGCTTTTATTGGATACAGGCGATAACCCGATTGTGTATCTGGAAGTTTAATACCGGTTTCAACAGCAAACCAAAAATTGGAAAATTTATTGGCGAATCCGCTTGACTTCGATTGTTCCTTCCCTTCCATATGCCTGCTACCAATCAACAAGCTGTTAGGATTATCATTAATAGCATTTATAAATGTGGGTAGATCTTTGGCATAATGCTGACCATCAGAATCAATGGTAATGGCATATTCATACCCCAATGAGAGGGCATGTTTAAACCCGGAACGAATAGCATAGCCCTTACCCCTATTGGGTTCATAATTAACTATCTCAACCCATTCTATATTTGAAATAATAGCCGTTGTTGAATCTGTACTACCGTCGTTTACAACAATAACATTAGCTGTGTATTTTTTTACATCATTTATAACTTCTAACAATGTTTGTTCATTATTATAAGTCGGTATTATTACACAACACTTAAGCTTATTAAATTCCTCTGCTATCGCCATCATCATCTTGTTCCAATGCTTTATTTCCTGGAATAAAGCGCTCTCATTTTTAGATATTTATTTCCATCCTGACTAAACAGAGCATTGATAGACAATTCGTTCTCATCGTTCTGTTTTAAAGTTATTTTCAAATGCAATGATAGTATTTCTTGGGGATTAATTAGCTTAAGAAACTTAATATCACGTGCCGATTTTAAAGTGTATTCCGTGTCTATGCATTCTTTAATAATTTCACTCACCATTTGAACCTGACAAACTCCTGGTGTTATTGGCATTTCAGGAAAATGTCCCTTATAAATATCACTTTTTTCGTTAAGCTTTAAAAGCGCTTCAATTTCCGATTCACTTTGGTTCTGGATGGTATATGAGAAAAAATTATTAGTTAGCATGATTCCTTTATTTCAATAATTTTAGATTCATTTTAAAACGAATACCACTATGCTTGAACTCGATTTGCTTTGGAATCCCATTCTGGTAATTATTAAAATTCACGCGAATACCATTAATTAAGCGGCACTTTTTTATATTACTTATTTTTTTGTCATCGTATGTTGTGTATTTATAACCAGAACGACTTTTATAAACATTCGCCTTCTTTTGTTTTAATAGAGGTAAAGTGTGTAGCAAAAGTGAAAAATCCTGGGCTAAAAGTTTTTGAGCTGATTTGCTCTGAAACAAACTACTTGCATTTTTTAATTCCATCAGTTCACCATTGGTAAAATACTCACAAATGGTTAATCCCACCTCACTTAATAATACAATATGATGCCCTTTACCTTCTTTTTCAGCTTTAATTAATAACAAGCCTGAAAAGAAATTACCAAATACTTCGATATTTACCTTATACAAAGCAGAAGCTGCATCGGCCATTAATGGCGGCTGAATGTGTAGCTGCTTGTATTTATCAGTCGCGTTTTGGGAGCACACGTATGTAGACAAGCATATGCTACTCGCAAGCAAAAGTATCAGCAGCCAATTGCGCATTAAATTTCTTATTTAAAAAGTTAATCTCCGTATAATTATCCTCTTTCTCGTACATAATAACTTTGTTAACCGAGAAGTTTGTTTTATCAATCTGCAACTTTATCTCACTCAACACTTTTTTAAGCTCCTCATCTTTAGGTTGCATAAGCACTGTATATTCTTTTTCATTCTGCTCAGCACTAACATTAAATGATGGATCGGTAAAGATTGTTCCATTAACCGAACTTACAATCAATTCACTAATTTGAGAAAACATTTTATTGGACTCTATATCGTATTCACTAACGCGGCCATCTGTTTTAATACTAAAGATTCCATTGTTTATAACAATTAGGTATTCAAATGGATCGACATACTCCCACCGCAATCTATTCTTTTTATCGAATATTAATTTGCCCGTTGAAGTAACCACAGCATCCAAATATTGTAAATGTTTATTCTGCTCAAAATCGCAACTAACCGATACAATATCGCCTGTTTTAACTAGCATTTCTGACTGTAATTGCTCCAATGAAATTGACTTACTTTCCTGTCCTTTAACTGAACTAAGACATAGGCACAAGCTTGCAATTAAAATATATTTAAGGTTTAAATTACCTAATCTTGTTTTCTGTTTCATAAAGCAATAGGTTTTAGTTTTTGCTTTTTACAATACAGCAATATCTGCTCCAATTCGTCACAAACATGTTTATTTGTATCGTGTAACAATATGATTGATCCTGGTTTAAGTTTTCTTTTAACTGTCCTCAAGACTTGTTCCGGTGATTTGACTGTATCTTTTGTTCTGATACTCCATCCAATACATTGTTTGCCGCAAGTTTTAATTGCCTTCGCAATCAGGTTATTACTTACACCAAATGGTGGACGAAAAAGATTACTTTCTTGTATGCCTATTTTATTCAATTCTTTATCTGTAGCTATAATTGAGACTTGCATTTTTTTAGTACTCCATATCGGAAAACTATTAGAATGTTCATAGCTATGATTACCTATACTATGACCTTCATTATGCATTCTGCTTAACACAGCTTTGTTTTCGGCTATTTTATTCCCAATACAAAAAAAGGTAGCTTTTGCATCATAACGAGCCAATAAGTCTAATATTTGCGGGGTTCTATCAGGGCAAGGACCGTCGTCGAAAGTTATGGCTATTTCATTGTTATTGCCAGATAAGTTGCATACAGACTTTATGAATAAATTGTATTTTAATACAGATACGCCAATAATTGTGATGGTAATAAATAATGCAGTAATTAAACCCACCAGAAATAATATAGAATCACTCTCCTGCCCCATTACAAAGACAAGTATTATTGAGATAATATATATAACAATGAGTCTATTAAAACGCATATTTAATTTATTGAAAGCAACATTAAACTTTGCTCACCACCTACATTGTTGTAAATTAATACATTATTGCATGCTTCTATTTTAGCCTTGTTTTTTGTCCAACACGCAGGTATACTTTGATCTTCTATCGCTTTAACCCCCAAATATAAAGCAATGGATGAAACCGTTCCGAACTCTCCAACAAACGGTTTGTACCAAAGGTATGGCTTTTCGGCAAAGGTTTTATGAAAATCAGAATAAGAAGGATCATCTTCAAACTTATCGCCTGCAACAACAAGATCAATGTCATCAATTGACAAACCATATTTCTGAAGTTCATCGTTAAAGTCACACTGACTTGAATTAATAATGCTCACGCCCTTAAATACAACTTCACTTTCATCGGAGCTTAATACAAAGAAAGCACCACCCTCACCCAATTTAGCATCTTTATAGCATTCCAAGTCCTTAATTAGTTCGTAACTAGTTTCAGTTAGTTCATCAACACCTCCAACTAAAACATTTTTAGCTTCATTATCTAACAAAAGTAATTGTGCATCCAGCAATGCACATTCAAAAGAATTATGCATTTGCGAAAAGGTAAAATTATAATTGCTGCATTTGAGCAATAATGCCAATTGGCCAGCTATTGTATTATGGGTTGATTGAATAAAGTGAGTAGGATTTGGCAAAGCCTCATTATCTTCGATCAGCTGTGTTAAAAAACTAGTGGTATCTTTAATACAACCCAAAGCAGTACCAACTATTATGGCATCAGGATTGTCAATTTCAGCATTCTGCAATGCTGATAAACTACAGCTAACACCATTCCGTATAATGGGACTCATTCGCCGCAATAACTTTGGACTAATATATTTCTTATACTCGGGTTTTATGCAATTATAAAATGAGGCATCGGTATTAATCAATTCCTCCGGCAGATAACTTCCGAATGTAGCCTGTGCACTAATGCAGTCTGATGATTTAATATATAATGCCATATTATTTTGAAAAAATGACTGTTGAATTATTACCACCAAAACCAAACGAATTTGACATCACATTTTTAACGCCACCGTTTTTAATCAACTTAGTATTGGGTACCAACTTGAGTTCTTCAATTGGTCTTGAAAAGTTCAAGTTAGGGTAAATAACATCATTAATAATGGATAAAACCGAGAATACGGCTTCGATGCCAGCTGCTCCAGCCAAAGTATGACCAGTATATGATTTGGTGGATGAGAACGAAGGTACTTTTCCTTCTCCAAAAAGTCGATTTAAAGCAACGCCTTCAGACAAATCATTATTCTGCGTACCTGTACCGTGCACATTAATGTAATCAATTGAACTTGCCTTAATTCCGCTCATCTTTAAAGCCTCTGACATGGACTTAAAGGCCCCATCCCCATTTGGCGACGATGCTGTTTGATGATAGGCGTCATTGGCATTGGCAAAACCTCTTAATTGGCATAAGTATTTTTCAACTTCATTCTTTCTCTCTAATACTAAATAGCCACCTCCTTCAGCTAAATTCAAACCTTTTCTATCGGCATCAAAGGGCTTACAATAGTCTTCATCCAATATCATTAATGAATTAAAGCCATTTAAAGTGAATTTGGTTAAAGCATCAACGCCACCAACCACAACACGATCCACAATTCCGTGATTCAATAAGCGAACCCCGTGAATTAGAGCATTGGTTCCGGAAGAACAAGCTGTATTTAGAGTCGTGTAATAATCTGTCGAATTCAGATATTTTGCAATTTCTTTACTCGAATCACCACAAGGATGAGTTTGCAGGTAAGAATTGTCACCAGTCTCTTTAAGAAATCGTTTTTCAGTAACGTCCATACCACCAACTGTGGTGGACGAAACGATACCCGTTGTTTTTTCTCCATTTACCGATACAGCCATTTTAAAAGCTTCATTAGCTGATACCATAGCCAATAGGGCTGTTCGACTGTATTTATGAACATTACTTACAGGTAAATCCAACATTGTTGCAAGTTCGGCATTACTGCGTTTTACCTCACCCAACTTGAACTTATCTTTATGAACGGTTTCAAGGTATTGAATCGAATCAATACCCGACTGTTCATTCACAAGGGATGTAAAACACTCCTGTGCATTTGTTCCAATGGAGCAAATAACACCAATACCAGTTACAACAATAGTATCACTCATTCTTAATTAGCGTTTGCTTTCAATAAAATCGGATAGTGTTTGAACCGATGTCATGATATCTTTACCTTTTTTCGGATCATCCAGCTTAATGCCATACTCTTTTTCAAGTAGCACAATGATCTCTAAAGCATCAATTGAATCAAGTGCAAGACCATCATCTCCAAATAAAGCATCGCTATCAGCAATATCTGAAATTTCAAAATCTTCTAGGTTCAACTGTTCGATTAATTGCTTTTTTAGATTTTCTTTTAATTCACTCATTTTCTAATTATTTTTTTGACACAACATCAAATTAGCACAATACGCACCTTCCATATCTACTTCAAGCCATCCAACAATAGCCTGCTTACACGAGCCAGAAGCAAAAAGAGTTGCGGTATAGTCCAATAATTCTGTTTTATTATATGTTGATTGAACAAAGAACATATGTTCTCCATAAAATTTATTTCTAATGCTTATTTCGCCAATTACAATATTGGGTAATGTATATACAAATACTGACGGACTAGGTATTTCACTTATTGATGATTGGTATTTAACATCGGTATGTAAGGAAGACGAAGTATTGGCCAAAACAATCGCAACATCATCACTATCTGTAAGGATATCATTCTCACCATTCAATAATACTTCAGAAGCTAAAAAACCAAGCTTACACAAATAATCCATTTTATAGTATTTGCTATACTTCAAATCCAGTTTCTTATACAAGCATTTTAGGAATGGGCCTATTTCAAGACTTTCGTCGTGAAAAAAATCAAGACCGTTTATCTTAACCTTTCCTTGCTCTATGGTAACTTCCTTTATAACTTGAATATTATCCATGTTTCTTAAAGTAAATAGCAGCATTACAACCACCAAATCCTGACATCAATTTCAAAAACTCTGTTATCTCCTTGGTCTCGTTCTCTTTTACTACGTTAATATCCGAAACAACTCCTTGTTCAAGCAATCCTTTCGTCCCGATTACAATATTCTTTTGCATGGCTAAAATAGAAATGATTGACTCAATTATGCCGGCAGCACCCAAGGTGTGACCAAAGTAGCCCTTTAAACCAAAAACAGGAACAGTCGCTAAACCTGACCTATAAATAGCTTGTGATTCCATATCATCATTAAAGGGAGTAGCTGTGCCATGTGCGCAAATTGCATCAATGCTTTTAAAATCCTTTAATGTTGCTTGAATTGCACGAAACAAACCTTCTCCAGTTCGAGATGGTCCGGAAATGTGGTTCGCATCATTCCTGATAGCTCCGTTAACAAGTTCTATCGTTTGAGAAGAAGTTTCGTTAGTAGCCCGAGATAAAACAAGGCTTGCAACACCTTCACCTAAGGTCAATCCATTCCGGTTTGTATCAAATGGTTTACATGGTTCTGCACTTAACGATTGAAAAGATTGAAAGCCTGAAACTATAAACTTGGATAATACATCAGCTCCCAATATCACCACATTCTCGTATAAACCAGCATCTATGTATCGCTTGGCTACAATAAAAGCCGCTAAACCCGATATGCACGCATTAGATACCACTTGAGCCTTGGAAGTAAAACCAAAATAATCAGCGATCTTCTGAGCACACGAAGCTAAAAGCACATCGCTTGGATTCGTATGCTTATGTAATTGATCAATATTTCCCTTTGTTGTACTAAAAATAAAACCAGTTCTTTTACTTTTAACATCAACAGATTTAATAATTGATTTAATGGAAAGAATTGATAATTGCTCAAGTTTAGTATAGTTCTCAAGTCCAGAATGTTCGGCAAGTTTCTGTTTTAGCACACCCTCATCGATTAGACTTGCTTGAAAATCAGAATCAGAAATGTTTCTATTAGAGCACAATTTTATACCAGATTTATCTGAAACAACTTGCTGAAAGTTTTCTTCCGATGTCCAGCCCAAAGGCGAAATAATGTTATGCGCAGCAATATACACCATATTATAAGCCCTGTTCATTTTTCCATTCAATGTAAAATGGAGGATTGGTAATCTGCAACTCGCCTTCCTTATTCAAGAAAACCTGAATGCTCATTGCTTTGGCAACAATTTTCTGATCTGTCTTGCGGCTTATCTCATATTCAAAATATATTTTGGCAGCATCAACGCTTTTAAAAATTGTTTTTACTTCCAATTCATCACCGTAATGCACTTGATTCTTATAATCGATATCAACTTTAACAATTGGGGTTAAATAACCTTTATCGTAAACATCGTAGTATCCTAAACCATATTGTTGGCCAAATGCCTCACGCCCATCCTCAAGAAACTTCACGTAGTTACCGTGCCACACAATTTGCATAGCATCAACTTCGCTGAAACGCACTTTTATATTTGTTGTATTAATTAGCTTCTTCACTATTTCAAATCTTACTTATTCAGTCTCAAACATGGGTTGAATTCGCTTCGAAACCAATTTAGTTATGACGGCTCGTTTTGTATTAAAATCCATTGACATGCCTGTATTTACAGTCTTCGTTTTTTTTAACTCCTTGTTATCAATGCTTAGAAATGTCGCATAACCTTTTTTATCACCAAACGCCTGATTCTTGTAGGTGAATTTTAATATAAAGTTAGCTTTAGTCTTATCCTTTACAATTGTCCAATAGCCCCAAAACTCTAGAGCATTAGTTGCATGTGTGACGGAAGCCTCATCAGGTGCTTCAATAAAAACATTATTACCCTTTAGGGTAAGTTCTGAAAACTCATTTTCTTGCGAAAACCCAATACTACTTATCAAGCAAAAAACGATAGCTAATGTTATTCTCATACTAAACTAGTCCTCCTTTAAAAATATATTCAATACACATTTTGCAACAGCTTCTCCATTACAACTTACATGTCCTTCTGCAATATTAACGCCCAAGGCTGTATTAACAATTTCAACATTGGTCAGCAAAACATCACCAACAACAACTTGTTTATTAATTTCAAGATTCTTTACAGATCCAATAAAGCCTATTTTAACTGCTTTATTGTTCTTTTTAGCATTGCAACCTTCAAGAGCCGCTGCCGTTTGAGCCATGTTTTCAATTAAACCACTCTCAGCCATACACCCATTTTCAACCAAAGGATTATTCTTTTTAACGACATACTCTGACTGAACACTTATATCTGTAAAATCAATGACGCGATCGACAAATACAAATGGTGAACGTTGTGGTATTAATTCTTCAATGGACCAGTTCATGGACTTTTACGTTTTCTTACAAATCAATAAAGTATGACTTACGCCAATATTACTTACTCTCTCCTCAACTTCTAGCCCAGCTTTTTCAATTAAGGCCAACATATCCTCAGTGTGGTACATTTGGCTACAACCATTCGCAATGTTAGTAAAATACAATGAAGTTGCATGTAAACTATAAGTAGAAGCTTCAAATTCCTGATCGTCCCAATAGGTTTCAAGAATATATACACGCCCCTGCTCATTAATTGCATTTGCCGATCGTATTAATAGCTGCAAAATATCCTCTTGCGAAAAGCAATCAAGAAATTGGCTCATCCAAACAATATCAGCTCCTTGAGGGAAAGCATTATCATGATCAAGCAGGTTTAAAGGATGACCATCAATTCGATCTGAAAAACCATTACTTTCAATGTTTTCATATGCCACATTTAGCTGCCCTGGTAAATCCAAAATGGTGACTTTAACATCAGGATTGTGCTTTGCACATTGAATAGAAAACTTTCCCGTGTTACCACCTACATCCAGAATTCTACGAGGCTTGTTTTTAAAAACCAAAGGTAGCACCTCTGGGAAAGCGTAATCAGAATAATAATGATCAAATGCAAACCAGCTTTCTTTTGCTTTTTCAGGCAAATGAGCCAAGCCTTCATATACCGTTGGCCAATCACCAAATACCTTCAATCCTGTGGGTTTCCCTTCTTTAATTGAATCCTCAAGTGAAAACATGCCTTCGTAATTAACATCTTGCGTAAAATCCATGTTAACACGGGTAAGCTCGTCGCATAAAATGTACCAACCTGTTTTTGTCAGCTTATATTTATCTTCATTAACAATCACCAGCTCCAAACTAAGTCCGGCCTCAAGTAAAACCTTAACACCATAAACCGATAAGTTTAATTCTTCAGCAATGGCTTTAATGCTAATTCCTTTACGATGTTTCTTAATCAGTTCAAGAATACCGAGGTTACGCAAAGCCAGGGAGGCTTGAAACATAATAGGTGCAAAAGCTATTTTTTGAGCATCAAACTTAGCCTGTAAGGCTGATTTTTTATCTTCTCCGTACGATACTGACATATTATTCTTTCATTTCATTAGTCCAAAACCGATGGTAATTAAACCATTGTAATGGATATTTTTTGACCATCGTTTCAAGATGTTGAACGTACTCGTTAAGCATCTGTTTATTGGCCTCTTTTTTTAGATCTGGCTTACGAAAACTAGGATACACCTTACCTTCTGTTGCATAAAAATGGTAATGCGTATTGCTTTCCTTCAAGGTGAAAACAAAGCTCACCGGAACCGAATATTTACTTGCTAATAACATTGGCCCAATTGGGAATTTTGCTTTGGCTCCAATAAAAACAAGTTCAATATATGGTGCATCCTCTACAAAACGGTCTCCATGCATTGCAACCAGTTCCTTATTCTTAAATGCTTCAATAACAGCAAATAGATGCGACATATCGTCCTTGATGGGGATAATGTTCACTTTCTTTTCACTAATAGCCTCGTTTAAAACCTCTTTTAAATTCTGATTTTCAACATCAACCATTAAAATATTAATGACAGAATCCACTCTTTCAAGCAATTCTCCAGCCACTTCCCAGTTACCCATATGTGCTCCAAGTAGCAAGCCACCTTGTTTATTCTCTACCAAGGCATGTAAAAATTCCTCGCCTTCAAACTCAAAGGTATACTGCTCTTTCTGTCCGGATAATATGGCTATTTTATCAATTAATACTTTCCCCAGAAATAAATAATTCCGGTATATGCTACTAATGGTTTTGTAACTCCCATAGCCTAGCCTTTTGCTATAGAAATAAGAAATGCTTTTCTTATTGGAAACAATCAGGTAAAAAAGAGTAACGGGATAAAGCAAGAAATAAGCAAGTCTGATATCTATCTTCAAAACAGCTATGAAGATGCGATATCCTAATGGACTACCTTTCGACTTGCCTGTCCACTTACTCATTACATGTTTTTTTCGATATAATCGTATAGATCATTTAATACTCTGATATCCTTCATTTCTTCACGTTTAACTTTAAAGCCAAACTCTTTCTCGATGATAACAACAATATCAACAAAATCTAAGCTTTCCAAACCCAGATCATCAATAAGATGAGCATCATCAGCAATTACATCTTGCTCAATTTCAAACTCATCAATTAAAAATTCAACAACTATATTTTTAATTTCACTCCTCTCCATACTTCTACTATTTACTATATTTTGATAATATTATTGAAGAATTAGTACCTCCAAACCCAAAGGAGTTAGATAATACTGTATTCAATTCTTTTTCAGTTGTTTTAGCAATGAGGTTTAGTCTCTCCGAATCTTCATCGGGAGTTACTAAATTAATATTTGGTGCTATAAATGATTTATCCATCATAATTGAGGAATAAATGAGCTCGCTGGCTCCACCCATCCACATTTCATGACCAGTCATTGATTTTGTTGAGCTAATCGGTGCTTTACTATCTCCAAAAACTGCATTTAAGGCCCTGGCTTCCATCGTGTCACCAACTGGGGTTGAAGTCGCATGAGCATTCACATAATCAATTTGCTTAGCTGCCATATTTGCATCCTTCAAGCATCTTTCCAAAGAAATGGTTGGCCCCTCTTGGTTAGGAACCGAAATATGATCTCCATTGGAAGAAAAACCATATCCTTTTATTTCAGCTACAATATCCGCCCCACGTGCTATTGCAGATTCAAGACTTTCAACAACCAGTGATGCACCACCGCCACTAGGTATTAGTCCATCACGATCCTTATCAAATGGGCGCGATGCTTCGTTTGGTTGATCGTGGCGCACTGAAAAAGCAGATAAACCATCGAAACTGCCCATTGACTCGGGGTTAACCTCCTGACCGCCTCCGCAAAGAACAATGTTTTGATAGCCATGCTTGATTAAGAAATAAGCCATCCCAACAGCATGTGAACTACTGGCACAAGCTCCACTAACGGTAAAGTTAATCCCTCGCAGTTTATAAATAACCGACAGATTCATTGAAATGGTCGAATTCATGCTCTGAAAAATTGAACCAGAGCCCAACAAGGTAGTATCTTTTGTTTCACGAACTCTGTCAATGGATTCAATTACAGGTATTGATGAGCTATCGTTTCCATACAATATGCCAACTTCATTTTTCTCAAGGAAGTCCATATCTATCTTAGCATTCTCAAATGCTTCAGCGGTGGCCATGAATGCGTATTCACCTTGCTCAGGTAAACCAATACGTTGTCTCCTGTTTAATAATTTTTTCAGATTAGGGCGTTCAATAATTCCTGTTAGCATTGAACGAAAACCTAACTCTTTTCGTTTGCTATCAATTCCGATTCCAGAAGTACCATTGTACAATGACTTTGACACCTCTTCTATGTTTTTTCCAAGTACCGAATAGATACCAACACCCGAAATAACTACTCTTCTATTCATAATTATTTAACTATACATTCCACCATTAACAGCAATCGTTTCACCAGTAATATAAGAAGCTCCATCGGATGCCAAGAAGCTGACAACACTGGCTACCTCTTTGGCTTCTCCAAAGCGATTTAAAGGAATCATCTTTTTCCAGCTTTTCTCATCAATTTGCTCGGTCATATCTGTTTTTATAAACCCCGGCGCTACGCAATTTACAGTAATTTTCTTTTTACCAACCTCCATAGACAAGGATTTAGTAGCAGCCATAATAGCACCTTTTGAAGCCGAATAATTCACCTGCCCCGGATGACCTTTCTGCCCTGATAATGATACAACATTTATGATGCGACCAAATTTACTAACAACCATTCCTTCCAGTACTTCACGAGTAACATAAAAGAAGCTGTTTTGGTTCGTATTAATTACTTTATTCCATTCGTCATCCGACATGAAAACCATTAGGTTATCAGCAGTAATACCTGCATTATTAACCAATATATCGATGTATTTTTCATTCTTTTGCATCCAGCCACCAAGTATTTCATTCACTTGACTTGAACTTGAAACATCAAAAGGCAGAAGTTCAGCACTTCCCCCGTTCTCTTTAATTTCGTCAAGTACTTTTTCAGCCTCTGCATGGTTCGATCTATAATTAATCAACACGTAACACCCTTGTTGTGCCAAGGCCAAGGAAATTGCTTTTCCAATACCTCTAGATCCTCCTGTAACTAATGCATTCTTCATCAGAATATTAATTTAAATCTGTGAACATTAGTTTGCCTTTAATTCAGATGGTAACTCAATATAGCTGTCAAACAAATGATTTACCATTACAGCAATTTCTTCATATTTCGGTGTATCTTCCACAAATACAGGCACAATCTCTCGTAATTCGTGATATATCTTTTTTGTGAACGCAGACAACTTATCACTTACTTTTAAATAATCAATAGCCTGTAATAAAGCTATCATTTCAATAGCCTGTACCTGAAATGCATTATCAATAACTCGTTTTGTTAGCATTGCTGAATTAGTTCCCATGCTAACGATATCCTGATTATCGTTATTGGTAGTAATACTATGCACATACATCGAATTTGATAAGGTCTGATTTTCGGCAGCCGTTGATGTGGCAGTAAACTGAACACCTTGCATGCCCAGGTTTAAGCCTAAAGTACCTAAATTCACAAAAGGAGGTAAGATTTCATTTATCTTACTATTGAATAAGAATGCTGTTTGGCGCTCGGCCAACATTGATATTCTTGTGACCGCCAATTTAAGTTTATCCATTTCCAAGGAAACATAGTCGCCATGGAAGTTACCTCCGTGATAAACATTTTTATTTTCAACATCAACAATTGGGTTATCGCTAACCGAATTAGCTTCATTGATTACCACTTTTGTAGCTGACTCAACCGTCTCGAAGATAGGCCCTAATATTTGTGGCACACACCTAAGTGAGTAATACTCCTGTACTTTTCTTTTAAAAATTCTTTCGTCAGCATTCCCCGAGAAAAAATGATCTTCACGACGTTCTATAAGCTTACTATCCTTAAGAATACAGCGCATAGTACCAGCAATATAGTCCTGTCCATCATGTTTTTTTACCGAATTCAGTACAGCAGAAAAATGATCATCAAAGGAAGACACAATTTCGTTGAGCATTACCGATGCTATCAAGGACCAGTTAAGCAATTGCTTTGACTTAATCACATTAACTAAACCAACTCCTGTCATCACAGATGTTCCGTTAATTAATGATAAGCCTTCTCGAAGTTTTACTTCAATGGGTTTAATATTTAACTCAGTAAATACATCCTTTGTTTTGCGAAACTCATCTTTGTAAGTAACATGTCCTTCTCCAATTAAAACCAAGGCTAAATGAGCTAATTGAACAAGATCTCCACTAGCGCCAACACCACCATGTTCCGGTAAAAATGGATAAATATTAGAATTTATCAATTTCTCTAATAATTCGATGCACGATGGGTGTACTCCTGAATAGCCTTGCATGATGGCACGCATACGAACGAGCATTGAAGCTTTAACGTAAATGTCCGGTATTTTTTGTCCCGCGCCTGCTGAGTGACTTCTGATTAAGTTATACTGAAGATCAACCAATTTATCGTCACCAATACGATACTGAGCCATAGGACCTAAGCCCGTATTAATACCGTAAATTACCTTGTTCTTGGCAAATTCTTTTAAAAACTGATAACTATCTTCAACTTGTTGTTTACTGTTGGTATCAATCTGAACATCCTTCCCCTTAAATAAAATTTGATATACATCCTCAATAGAAAGAGCCTGCTCGGTATTTAATTTGATCATAATTGAGACGACTTATACTTTTATATTCGATCTGCAAAGAAAGCAAATTATAGGATAAAATGCTTACGGAATTTTACAAATAATACCAATTATCGCCATTATTAGGTGAGCTGCAAGAATAAATATAAATACTGAGAAAAAGTATAAACTTAGAAGACTTACTCAACACCACTTGATATATCCTTTATCACTAATGTATTTAATCCCGTTTATTTCTTTTTTACCCCGTACACAGCCTTTGAATCCAAAGGATTTTCAGGCCAAAAGTGTTTAGGATACCGGGCTCTTAGCTCCTTACGAACTTCGAAATAAGCATCTTCCCAAAAGCTTTTTAAATCACCGGTAATCTGCACCAGTTTAAAACCCGGCGAAAGTAAATGCATTAATACCTTTTGATTACCATTATTAACGCTAGGCGTTTCATTCATGCTAAACACTTCTTGTAACCTCACAGGAAGAATTGGCACCGTACCATCAGAAGAATATTTGAGTTTAATATTTGATCCACTCGGCACTTTAATACGTTCTGGCGCTAACTTATTCAATAAGGTTTGAAGTTGGTAAGGAAGTGCATGTAATAGTACTTCAAGTAAATCAATTTTTTTCAGATCATCGGTTTTCTTAACCGAACTTAAATAAGGAGCTAACCACTCTCTTGTCGTATTTAAAAGTGAAGAAGTTGAAACATCGGGCCACGCATTGTTTTTATCCCATTTACGTATGGATAAAACTCGATTTTGAAATTGAACCACATCTTTATTAAAATCCAACAAATGCTCACCTTCTTTTTCAATGGCCTTGCAAATAGCCTCAACCTTAAGTTGTTCATCGAAGTTATTCAGTGGTTTACTTTGCAGAATGATACTGCCAATTCTTAGTTCGGTGCTAGCAGAAAAACCTCCTTTTTTGGTATCCCATTTAACATTATCAATAGTTTTGACCATTGGAGCCAAATCTTGAGGATTCAATGGTGACGCCAGAAATATTCTACCTACACCCTCACGAGCATTGACATGAGCAATTGCCAACCATGCTTCATGTGCCAAGTCATCTGTATGGCCTGCAGCAGCAATACTTCCATTTGCCAATTTAAATTGGGCATTGTTTCCTGGTTTAGCATGGGCAATGCGTTCAGGGTAGGCATGCACCAATAATAAGCCCGTCTCAAAGGGATCAACTTCGGTATTTTCAACCTCTGTGCCCGCAATTTGCCTGTATTGTCTTGCTATTTTCTCAATCCGAGCTAAAGGTTTACTTTTTAAATCACCTTTTCTATATCGTCTTAATGCTTCGATGCGCAGGTTAATATCAATGCCTGATTCTTTTCCCAAAGGGTCTCTTTCTTCAAGTATTGCCGCTAAATCGGAAGCCAGTGCACTTAATCCATCCTTTTTAGCCTCTATTAACATATGTGCCAATCGTGGATGGCAGGGTAACTTATGCAATTCGCGACCATGATTACTTATATTTGCACCTTCAACAGCATGCAAACTATTTAATAAAGCATAAGCCTGTTTTACATGTCCCTTTGGTGGGGTTGTAAGCCAACAAAGAGATTCAATATCCTTAACTCCCCATTGTGCCATATCCAAAACCAAGGATGTTAAATCAGCATCTAATATTTCTGGAAAGCGATGTTCTTGCTTTCGATTATGTGTTGCTTTATTCCACATTCGGTAACACACACCCGGCCCTAAACGCCCTGCTCTACCTGCTCGCTGATTAGCTGCATCTTGGGTAACTTCAATTGTTTCAAGGCGCGATAGACCAGTATTCGGATCAAAACGCATAGTTCTTCCAAAGCCGCTATCAACAACGGTTGTTACGCCTTCAATGGTTAAACTTGTTTCTGCTATAGATGTAGCCAATACTATTTTTCTTCTGCCATTTTTATCAGGCATAATGGCTGCATATTGTTTGGCTCCATTTAGCTGACCATATAAAGGATGGATTTGTACACCAAGTCGCTTATTTCTTAATAAGGTTTCGCAACTTCGAATTTCTCCTTCGCCTGGCAAAAACACCAGGATATCTCCCTCCTGCTCTTTCAATGCATTCACAACAATTCCAGATGTTAATTCAGCTATAGCCCTAACATCATTCTCACCTACATATTTAATTTCAACCGGATACTGTCGACCTTTACTCACAACTGTTGGACAATTTAACAAAACTGTTAGTTGAGGCATGTCCAAAGTTGCCGACATTATAACAATTTGCAAATCTGGCCTTAATACTTCTTGCGATTCGCGGCAAAGCGCCAATGCCACATCCGCAAAAATACTACGCTCATGGAATTCATCAAAAATCACCATTCCAACACCTTCCAAGGCGCCATCCGATTGAAGCATTCGAGTGAGGATTCCTTCAGTCACTACCTCAATTATTGTATCAGGTCCAATAACATTATCAAAACGAATACGATAACCTACGGTCTGCCCTACCTTTTCGCCAAGTAACTCCGACATGCGCATCGCTATTGTCTTTGCGGCAAGTCTTCTTGGTTCTAACATGATTATTTTTTGCCCCTTTTGTCTTGCATCCTCAAGCAAGGCCAGTGGCAGCAAGGTACTCTTTCCGGCTCCGGGAGGTGCATTGACAATTAAAGTATTCGTTGAACTGAGGTGCTCTTTAACTTCGTCAATTACCTCGGTAATGGGTAAATCTACTTTAAAAGGATCAAATATCATGTATGAACATTAAATGCTTAAAATAATAAAAGGCCGTTTCAAAGTTAATTCTGAAACAGCCTTTCCAAAAATATTTATACTATTTTAACTATCGATACGATTTAGAACATCAACTAAATGATTCCAAAACATTTCAACAGTATCAATCTTTATACGTTCGTCAGGAGAATGGGCTCCTTTTATTGTTGGACCAAATGATATCATATCCATGCCAGGATATTTTTCTAAGAACAAGCCACATTCTAAGCCAGCATGAATGGCACGCACTTCGGGCTCTTTTCCAAATAGTTCAATATATGAATCACGTGTGACTTTTAATATCTCTGAATCGGTATTAGGTGTCCATCCAGGGTAACCATCGCCGTGCTCTACCTCAGCTCCAGCCAACTCAAATACGGATCGTACCATATTGGCAATATCGTCACGCGCACTTTCTACAGAGCTACGCTGACTAGTTGTAATTAAAATATGATCATCCTTAATTTTAATAGCTGCTAAGTTGGTTGAAGTTTCCACCAAACCTGGTATGTCGCGACTCATTTCAATAACACCATGCGGACAAGCATATAGTGCATTCAGTAATCGCTTTTGTAAGTCCTCACTCAGTATTTTCGAAGGTAATTCAAGCGATTCCAACTTCATTCTCAAGCCCGGCTCGGTGACCTTAAGCTCCATCTGTACATCGTGAAACAGCACGTTTAACGCGATGCGAGATTGCTCCTTATACTTAGAAGGCACGACACATACGGCAGATGCTTCACGCGCTATTGCATTACGAAGGTTTCCACCATCAATGCTAGCTAAACGCATTTCACAATCGCGCGCCATTTCCCATAAATAACGGTTCAATATTTTATTGGCATTGCCAAGCCCCTTGTCAATCTCGTCGCCCGAATGCCCACCACTTAAACCTGTGACCTTAACTTTAAAAGCAAAGCCTGTTGATGGTGTACTTTCATATTCCAACGGAAACTTAGCAAGTGTATCGATACCACCAGCACAACCAATAAATAATTCACCTTCGTCCTCCGAATCCAGATTAAGCAATGTTCGCGAATCAAAAAATCCTTCTTTAAGTTCAAACGCACCAGTTAATCCCGTCTCTTCATCAACGGTAAACAAACACTCAATTGGTCCATGAGCAATGTCAGTAGCAGTTAAAACAGCCATTTGCGCTGCAACACCAATGCCATCATCAGCACCTAGAGTTGTACCTTCAGCCTTCACCCATTCACCATCAATGCGTGGTACAATTGCATCATTGTCAAAATCATGCTGAGTCTCATTATTCTTCTCGCAAACCATATCGATGTGCGATTGCAAAATAACAGCTCTAACATTCTCCTTACCTGCTGTGGCCGGCTTCTTAATTAAAACATTACCAATGTGATCCTTTTTTGCTTCCAGCTTGTGTTCGGCAGCAAAATCAAGAAGAAATTTTATAATTTTCTCTTCCTTCTTAGAAGGACGGGGAACCTGGCAAATATCCTCGAAATACGACCATACAACTGATGGTTTTAAATGAGATAATTTATTCATTAGTATCCTGTATTATTAATTAGGTATCATTTTATAATTATTCAAACAGTTCTAACAACTGTTTGATTTCATTCTTCTTAACTTCATCGCCACGATTATCAAAGGCATAACTCAAATTATTAAAAAGACGACGTACGATAATTGCATTATCACAAGGTAAGAAGTAATCTTCTTTTAATTTCAGTTTCTGCTGTTTCACAAAGTACTCAATTTCCTTACGTCCCAAAACAGCACCCTTATTTATGGGATTGACATAAAACAAAACGGAGGTAACATCTTTTATCTCGCCTTCTTCTTTTACGGCACTATCATCCATAAATGCAAGAATAAAGTTCTTGGGTAAATTTACTCCAAACACGGGTAAACCAAGCTCTTTACAAAGAATAGAGTAAATGATTGACAAAGAAATTGGATTGCCCTTTCGCGTTGATAATACTTCGCTAATGAAATTATTTTCAGGCGCTAAAAAACGATTGGTATTGCGCGAATACTTATGTGTATCGAACAACACATGGTTGACAATCCTAATTTTCTCCAAGGAAGTAAGGTGCTCATTTAGTTCCAACCAAATATCCTTTCGTAAGTCAGCTAGTTGAGCTTTTAAACTATCAATTGACAATTCAGGATATTGGTATTTACATACTAAAAAAGCACCATGCAATAAATCACGCGAATCCGTATTTAACCATTTACGAAGTTCAAGCTTTATATCGTTAAGTTGAATGTTATGAATTATTGCCTCAACCCTTTCTTGAAATAAACCGTTTAAAGAGTTTTCCCAGGCATCCTCCAATTCAGGCACGATATCCACCCTTTCTTTCAGTAGCTCATTTTCTACCGAAGAATAAATTTCTTCATTGGGATCGTCCAATAAAGTAATTAAGGCTTTTATCTTTTCTTTGTTCATCAACTATTTGCTTAAGCTTTCAAGTACGTATGGAATTAATGCTTTCATTACCGGCTTGTAATCTTTACTTGCAGTTCCAGCTAATCGGTTTGCTATAATAACACAAACGGTTGCTGCATTATGCCCCAAAAGAGCACTAAGCCCATAGATAGCAGAACACTCCATCTCGTAGTTTGTAACCCTTAAATCAGCCTGTCTGAATTGATTTATTTTATTATTAATATCCGAATCAGCCAAATCTAAACGTAATATACGTCCTTGAGGGCCGTAAAACCCAGGAGCTGATATGGTAACACCTTTAGTAACTTTTTCACCATCTAATTTATTTAACAAACTAGTGGACGCATTAACCACATAAGGCGCAGTTAGCTGAGGGTTCCAGTCTAAAGCTTTTTTAAAGTTGGACTCAAAATCCAGGTCACAAACAGCATCACGGTTAGCGTAGAAATTTAATAAACCATCAAATCCAATTGCTTTTTCACTTAATAACCAGGTATCAACTGGTAATTCTTTTTGCAACGAACCAGAGGTGCCGATTCTCACAAAATTAAGACTTGTTAATTCAGTTTTAACCTGCCTTGTTTCGAAATCAATATTAACCAGAGCATCTAGCTCATTAACTACAATGTCAATGTTATCGGTTCCTATTCCGGTAGCAATAACAGTCATTCGCTGCCCCTTATACATTCCAGTACATGACACAAATTCTCGATTACTACGTGTTAATTCGATGGAGTCAAAAAATGAGGAAACTATCTCAACTCTACCTGGATCACCAACAAGAATAATGTTATTTGATATTTCACCTGGCTTTAAGTGTAAATGGAAGACACTTCCGTCAGGATTTATAATTAATTCTGAAGCTTCTATTGTTCGCATGTGTGTTTATTTTCATCCAAATTAATGATTTTTTTTTGATATAACCTTTGCTAAATGATCTAAGATTTAAGAATTAAAAAATAAATCTCTCTTAATAAACACTTTGTAAGACATTTTAAATAAAACATCAATTCTACACTAAACATATGCATGAGCTTGCATCTTTAAAAACGATTTAATTAAATTTGCAGCTAGAAATTGAAAAATAAAAAAGAAATGATACAACGAATTCAATCTGTATACCTTTTAATTTGCACACTTCTTACAGGGAGCCTATTTTTTCTTCCATTAGCTAGTTTAAGCAACGATGAGAATACTTTTACCTTATTATATCGAGGACTTGATAATGGTACGGAATTAACTACACCTACACTTGCTTTGGCAATTCTTGTTTGTGTAGCAACTCTGGTTTCATTTATAAGTATCTTCCTATTTAAGAAACGCATGATTCAAATTCGCCTATGTGGATTAAATATGGGATTTCTAATTGGCACAACAGGGATGATATACTTCTTGGGATCACAAATGGCAAAAGAACTATCGGCTGAAATATCTTATCAGCTTCCAATGTTTTTTCCTATAGTGGCTTTAATTATTACTTTTCTTGCCATAAGAGCTATTGGTAAGGACGAAGCTTTAATTAAATCGATGGATAGGATTAGATAATTGATAAAATAACATATAACATAAAAGAGCTCAATTACTTGAGCTCTTTTTTTGTGCCTAATTTTATATCTATAATCCTAGAACCAGTTCTTCAGGATTAAATCCTCCTTGCAATAATTTGGCAGGATCTTCTATCATTTCTTTCACTTTCACTAAGAAACCAACGGAATCTTTACCATCGATAATTCGATGATCGTAAGATAAGGCCAGATACATTATTGGACGTATCTCCACTTTACCATTCACAGCAACCGGACGCTCAACTATATTGTGCATACCCATTATAGCCGATTGTGGCGGATTAATTATTGGTGTACTCAACATCGATCCAAATACTCCCCCATTAGTAACCGTAAAAGTACCACCAGTCATTTCTTCAATACCAAGTTTACCCTTACGCGCTTTCTCGGCTAAACCTTTTAATGACAATTCTAAATCGTGCAAGCCTTGTGTTTCAACATTACGAATCACCGGCACCATTAATCCTTTTGGTGTTTGAACAGCAACCGAAACATCATGGTATTCAGGCATTACAATTTCTTCCTGATCAATCATGGCATTTACCATTGGGTGATGTTTTAAAGCTAATGAGGCAGCTTTAATGAAAAATGACATGAAACCCAATTTTACACCATGCGTATCGATAAATTTACTTTGGTATTTTTTACGTAATGCCATAACTGCCGACATATCAACTTCGTTAAAAGTTGTTAGCATAGCCGTTTCGTTTTTAACCGAAACCAAGCGTTGACTTAATTTCTTACGTAAGGTTGTCATTTTCTGACGTTCAACTTCCCTGCCAGCCACAGCATCAACAAAAGTAGAAGAAGGTGAATTTGACACAGTCGATTCAGCAGGTAAACCTTTCACTAACTCAACCTCTTTGGTCGAAATTCGCTTCAAACCATTAATTATATCATCAGCATTCATGCCTGCTTCATCCATTAACTTCTGAGCTAATGGTGAAACTTTTGCATTTGAATGCTCCAGTGTTTCTTTAGTTTTTATTGCTTCCTTCGGCGTCTCAATTTCCTTTTTTGATTCAGCTTTAGTTTCTTCTTTAGCAGGAGCAGTCTTTGACTTGGCTTCTCCGGCAAAATCTGTATCAACAGAGCACGCTACGGAATCTACCGCAACCGTTTCACCGGCCTCTACCAACAGTTTAACTTTACCAGCTTCGGTTGCCAATAGCGAAAGCGTTGCCTTATCCGATTCTATTTCGGCTAATTCCTGATCTTTTTCAACAATATCACCATCTGATACAATCCAGGAAGCCAATTCAACTTCACTAATTGATTCTCCTGGTGTTGGAACTTTTATTTCAACTATCATTTGTTTCTTTTTTAGTCTGGAGTCGAAAGTTAGAAGACCGAAGGTACAACTATTGACTACTGACAATTAACGACTGACTAATTATTAAATCGAAAACCTTGGCGGCTCTTCAAAATATTTATGTTGTTTTAGAATTTCCGTTCGCGACTTACCGCTAACACACTGTAATCCACAATATTTCAGCTTCCTTTCGCAATGACATTCTTTAAACACTTTGCCAACAATTTCATTTTGCCCAATTACATGCAATCCATTTAATCCTGTAGCGGGACTTCCACTCGCCAAACGAGCTATTGGTTGAATATCTGCATTAGGCATATTGCTACGAATATAAGGCCAAGCGCCCATATTTTCAGGTTCTTCCTGTACCCACAAACGCAATAATGCATTTTTGTATTTCTTCAATACCGCATCAACTTGCTCCGTTGGGAAAGGATGTAATTGTTCCAGTCGCACTAGAGCAACATCAGTGGCATTTAATTCTTCCTTACGAGCCAATAAATCGTAGTAAATCTTACCAGTTGAAAATACAACCCGTGTTACCTTATCAACATCCACATTCGTATCGTCGATCAATTCTTTAAAACCATCCTTTTCAAACTCGCTTAAAGAAGATACACACTTAGGATGACGCAACAAGCTTTTAGGTGTAAACACCACCAATGGCACTCTAAAGTTACGCTTCAATTGACGGCGCATTACATGAAAGAAATTGGCTGGTGTGGTACAGTTAACAATTTGCATGTTGTTTCGAGCTGATAAAGACAAGAAACGCTCCATACGCGCACTTGAGTGCTCTGGACCTTGACCTTCGAAGCCATGAGGTAGCAACAACACAAGGCCATTCATTAAACCCCATTTCTCTTCTGCCGAAGATATATACTGGTCGATAATTACCTGTGCCACATTATAGAAATCACCAAATTGTGCTTCCCAAATAGTTAATCCATCAGGTTTAGCAAGTGCATAACCATATTCAAAACCCATTACCCCATATTCCGATAATAGAGAGTTAAATACTTTAAAAGGTGCTTGATCTGGTGAGATATGTTGAAGCGGACGATAGCGCTTATCTGAATCTTCAATGGTCATTGCCGCATGGCGATGAGCAAAAGTACCTCTTTCTGCATCCTGACCACTTAAACGCACAGGATGGCCTTCTTTAACCAAAGATGCATAAGCCAGTTGCTCACCCAGTGCCCAATCCAACTTATCGTTTTCAACCATTGCCTTTCTATCGCCGACAATCTTATGTAATTTCTTAAAAAAAGCTTTGTCTTCAGGTAAATAGTTAATGCGTTCCAGAAGCGATAGGAGTTCCTCCTTTTTAATAGATGTAACAGGTGATTTTATAAAATCTTTATTCGTTGAATAAGTATAATCGCTCCAATCTTCATTTAAGAAGCGTTGAATAAATACCTTTTCAATTTTCTTTGATGCACTTAAATCATCTTCCAAGCGTTGATTAAAATCATCGGCTTCTTTACGCGCATCATCCTTTGATACAACATTCTCTTCCAATAATTTATTACTGTAAATGTCGCGAGGATTAGGATGACGTGCTATTGTTTTATACAATGTAGGCTGTGTGAAACGTGGTTCATCACCTTCGTTATGCCCATATTTACGATACGATAGTATGTCGATAAACACATCCGAATTGAATCGCTGACGGAATTCCATGGCTAGTTCAATGGCATAAACCAAGGCCTCAACGTCATCGCCATTAACATGAAATACAGGAGATCGTGTTACTTTACCAACATCGGTACAGTATGTTGATGAACGGCCTTCCAGATAGTTAGTTGTAAAACCAACTTGATTATTTATTACCAAATGAATGGTTCCTCCGGTTTTATAACCACGCAATTGCGCCATCTGAACAACCTCGTAGGCAACTCCTTGCCCAGCAATAGCCGCATCACCATGAATAACAACAGGTACTACTTTGTCAAAATCCTTACCGTATTTATGATCAATTTTCGAACGAGATATGCCTTCAATAATAGGTGCAACTGTTTCAAGATGGGAAGGATTAGGCGCTAAATTAACACGAACCTTCTTGCCATTATCAGTAACAATATCATTGCCATATCCCAAGTGGTATTTAACATCACCCAAAGAAATGCCATCTTCGTATTCGTCACCAACAAACTCTTTGAAGATATTTTTATAAGGCTTGTTAAGAATATTTGTCAAAACATTAAGGCGACCTCGATGCGACATTCCAATGAGCACCTCCTCTGCCCCTAACTCAGAACCTTTATTAATAAGAGCACTTAAACCCGGGATGAGTGCCTCGGATCCTTCCAATGAAAATCTTTTTTGGCCAACAAACTTTTTATGAATAAAGGTCTCAAATCCGACCGCCATATTTAACTGACGAAATATTTGACGTTTCTTTTCTGGTGCGAACTTTGGCGTATTTCTATCGCCTTCCATTCGTGTGCGTAACCAACTTACAACTTCAGGGTGGCGAATATACAGGTACTCAACAGCAACTGACTGGCAATAAGTCTGCTGAAGATGAGCTAAAATATCTTTCAAAGGAGCAGGTCCCAAACCTAACTCATTCCCTGCCTGAAAAACAGTATTTAAATCCTTATCGCTCAATCTGAAATTTTCAAGATCGAGTGTTGGGTAATACTTACGACGTGATCTTACGGGGTTGGTTTGCGTAAATAAATGCCCACGCTGCCTATATGCATGAATTAGATTAATAACATCAAATTCCTTGTCTACATATCCCGACCCACTGGGTTGCTGATAATTTGCTATTGCAAAATCAAAACCCTTAAAAAAATCGTGATAACTTTCGTCAACCGACTCCGGATTATCTTTATATTGTTGATAGAGTTTATCAATGGCTTCTATGTTGCTGTTACCAACGAATGAGAATTTATCCATATAATTATATTTCTCTCCAAAAATTAAATGCCTTGAATAGCTTGGCTTGTTTAAGCAAAGTTAAAAACAATTTACACCTTGCTCTCTTAATTTATCGCTAATTTCACAGCATTTGATTAATTTCAACGTTTCAAATTTTAATTTATAAAAACATGACGTCAGGTTTTCTAAACGCCATTGCATCGTACTATTTTCAAAATTCTAAAACAGAATTGTCGAAGTTTTGTTTTGTTTTTCCTAGTCAAAGAGCTGGTATTTTTTTCACAAACCATTTGCGTCAATATATTCAATCCCCGATTTGGTCGCCCAACACCATTACAATCAACGACTTGTTTTCAAACCTGAGCAATTTAGTAGTTGCAGATAACATTACACTACTTTTTAACTTACATCAGGTTTATAAAGAGATTACTCAAAAGGATGTTAGCTTTGAAGAGTTCTTGCCCTGGGGAGAGATGTTTTTAAATGATTTTGATGATATTGATAAATATTTAGTTGAAGCAGATCAATTATTTTCAAACCTCCTTTCGCTTAAAGAATTAGACGATGATTACAGCCATTTAAGCGACAAGCAAAGAGAAGCCATTCAATCTTTTTGGTCGACATTTGATACCCAAAAACGTTCAGAGCATCAAAACTATTTTCTGGAAACCTGGAAACAAATTCCAGAGGTGTATTTAGCCTTTCAGAAGCGCTTAAAATCTCAAGGCATTGCCTACGAAGGCATGGTATATCGACAAATAGCTGAGTTGATTAAAGATGAGAAGCACATCTATTTCGAGTGGGATAAAATCATTTTTGTAGGTTTAAATGCTTTGACTCCTGCGGAGATTAAACTAATGAACTATCTTAAGAAAAGAGACATCGCTTCTTTCTTTTGGGATTATTCAAGCTGGATGATTAATTCAGAGAGTGATGATAATAAGGTAAAACGACATGGTCCTGGCTTTTTTATTGAGGAGAATTTATTTCGCTTTCCTCATCCCAAAGATTTTAATATGCCAATGTCGAAAGAAGCACCTGAAATAACCATTACAGCCGTTGCTAATCCGACCGAACAATTAAAATCTGTTCATCAGTTTCTTGAAAAGGAATACATAAGTGACATGAAATCGGCCGTTATTCTAGCCGACGAAACACTTTTGATGCCAGCGCTTCATGGCATACCAACCAATGTAGACAGGGTAAACGTAACCATGGGTTATCCTTTAAATAACACACCGGCGTACGGATTAATCGAAGCCTTACTAAATCTGCAACAGCAAGTGCGCTTAGGAAGTGCAAATGAAGTGTGGTTGTATCATCGACATGTTTTACCATTATTGCAGCATCAATATATTTCAATGCTTGCCGAAGTGGACTGTCTTGTTCTCCACAAAAAATTGGTGAGTAGAAATTACATCTTCATTAAGTCAACTGAGTTACAAATCAACTCGCTTTTTAAACTCATCTTTAAAAAAGTTGAAGGTGGTAACGAATTGGCATCCTATCTAATTGAGATTCTTTCTAAGGTTTATGAATTATTAAAACAATCGGAAGAAAAAATTATAGAACAAGAATTTATTTTTGCTATTCATAAAAGCATCGTTCGTTTGCAAGATTTGTTAGAGCAAAATCAACAAGCCGATCTGGATTCTAAAACATGGGTTAAACTCTTTAAGAAGTTGGCCGATTACCAGACAGTACCGTTCAGAGGCGAACCCTTAGCTGGTTTACAGGTAATGGGTATTCTTGAAACACGCGCACTTGATTTTGATAAGCTAATTATTCTAGATTTAAATGAAGGTGTATTTCCGCGCACATCGCCACCAAACACTTTCATTCCTGCCACCTTGCGTGCAGGCTTTGAATTGCCAACCATCGAATTTCAGGATGCCATATTCTCTTATTATTTCTTCCGTCTTATTCATCGTGCCAAGAAAGTTGAATTACTATACTCCACGGGTGCTCAAGGAATGAAATCAAGCGAGATGAGCCGCTACTTATACCAACTAAAATATGAATTTAATGCCAGCATAAAACAAAAAACAACAACAGGAAAAGTATCCTTAATGAGTGCACCGCTTGTTAAGGCTGATAAAAATGTGCAAGTCTTAGAGCAGCTCGAAAAATTTACTAATAAAGGTGATAAAATTCTATCACCAAGTGCCCTATCCGTATATATTGAATGTCCGTTGCGTTTTTACTATCAGAAAATTGCCAACATAAAAGAGCCGGATGTAATTACAGAGGAAGCAGATGCGCGAATTTTTGGTCTTATTTTTCATGATGTAGTTGAAAAGCTATACGAAAATCATAAAAACAAAGAAGTAACATCAGAAAACATCGACCACTGGTTAAAAAACATTGCTATTCTGGATGCATTAATTAAGGAAGGCTTCAATACTCATATTATGGATTACGAAAAAGGTCGTAAATCATTTACTGAGATTCACGGTAAAAATGTGATGGTATTTGAGGTGATTAAACGCTACCTTATTCAATTTCTGAAAATTGAAAAGAAGAATACACCATTTACAATTATTGATTTGGAAAAAAGTGTGAATTGGCTATTTACTACATCAAATGGAAGGGAAATAAACTTAGGTGGCATCATCGACCGACTTGAAGAAAAAGATGGCATTATAAAAGTAATGGATTATAAAACAGGATCAGGTGCGCCTAGTGTTGATGATATTGCTGACTTGTTTAATACGGACAAACACAAGAAAAACAAGGCTATTTTCCAAACTCTATTGTATTCTCTTATATTGGACGAAACAAGTAATGAGACAAAGCAATTGCAACCTTCAGTAATATGGGTTCGTGATGTATTTAAATCAGATTATGACACGAAGTTATATCTAAAGGAAAAGAGAAATCTTACTCCAATATTTCTACAGGCAGTTAAGGAAGAGTTTAAAAGTGGATTAGATGCCTTAGTCAACGAAATTTATGATGACACCATTAGTTTTGAACCATGCGAAGACATTGAAAAATGTAAATTTTGCACCTACAAATCGCTTTGTAATAGATAAGATAAATTACTTAACTCACGATTTAAAAGACTTGATGTTTATACCCACAGTAAGTGTATAAGTCTAACAATAATGTTACTGTCCAATATGATTACCAAATTGAGCAGAAATCATTAAGTTTGTAAAAAACAGCACTATGAATACAATAGAAAAAAGAGATTATATACATAATCATCTTGGTAGACTTTTGGATAAGGATATTGATGAGATGTTCGAAAAAGTAAAGTTGTTAATTGAAGAGAATATTATATTGACGGAAGAGCAGGAAACTGAACTTACAAATAGAATAGAGAGACACAAAAACGGCACATCAAAATCATATACTTGGCCCAACATAAAAGATGAGATTCACAACCGAATATGAGTTATACTATCTATTTTAAGGAAGAGGCAAAAAATGATATTATTGACGCTTATGATTGGTATGAAAATAAACAAAAAAATCTAGGTGAAATTTTTGTGAGCGAAATAGAAAGATACTTGGACATTCTTAAACGAAAACCACTAATTTTTCGGGAAAGAAAAAAACAACTGAGATATTGCCCCATTAAACGCTTCCCGTTTATTATTGTATTTGAAGTTGAAAATAAAGCGGTTATAGTTTATGCGATTTTCAACACCTACCAACACCCCTCACAAATTGATTCAAGAAAGTAAAAAACTAACTCTCACTATTCGTCCAACAAGTCAGGCCTTAACTGCTTAGTTCGATCGTACGCTTGCTCTTCACGCCATTGATCAATTTTAGCCTGATTACCACTTAGAAGCACTTCAGGCACTTTTCTACCCTTGTAATCCGCTGGACGCGTATAAACCGGAGGCGATAAAAGTCCATCCTGAAAGCTATCAGTTAAAGCGGATGTTTCATCCGACATAACACCTGGAATCAAACGAATGATCGCATCGGAAACTACTGCGGCAGCAAGCTCTCCACCAGTTAATACAAAATCGCCTATGGATATTTCTTGAGTAACATACATGTCGCGAATACGTTGATCGATACCCTTATAATGACCACAAATAATAATAATGTTCTGAGCCAATGAAAGCGTATTTGCAATGCGCTGATCAAATCGCTGACCATCTGGTGTCATGTATATTATTTGATCATAGGTGTGCTCCGACTTTAACTTATCTATAAGGTCTGCGATAGGTTGAATTGTCATTACCATGCCAGCTCCACCACCAAAAGCATAGTCATCAACTTTTTTATGCTTATCTAAGGTATAATCACGAATGTCATGAAACTTCATTTCTACCAATCCCTTATCCATAGCACGCTTCATTATGGATTGCGTTAATGGCCCATCAAACATCTCAGGAAACAAGGTTAAAATATCTATACGCATTGATCAACTTTTTTGCAAAGATAGCTAAAAGCTGCTAGCTGCCAGCCATCAGCTAATAGCAATTCACTAATGGCTTTCTTTTTCAAGCAAAAAATTTGCCTATTGCCCGATAAACAATATATTCGTAGGATAAATTGATGCTAAGCAAATTACTCGCCTGGCACAGAAAATGAACTCATAAGCTTATGGAAGCACAAGATCTAAACAAACCGTTAGAAGAAAATGATGGTTTGAATTCAGAAACAAATTCTGAAAATACGACAAATGAAGAAACAACACCGCAAGAAGCAACTACTGCGGACCCTGAAAAAGAGACTGAATCTGTTCAAGAAGAAAAGATAGCAGAACCAGTTGAGGAAGTTAAACCCGACGAAAAATCAGAACAAGAAGAAGTAAAAGTAACCAACGAGGTTGAATCTGATTCTGAGGAAGAATCTGGTGAAAAAGAGGAACATGTAATTGAACCTGTTGATCACATCATGCTTCATAAAAATGAACTGGTTGATCGTTTAAAGGAAGTTCTTCAAAGCTACCCGGTTGAAAAACTAAGAGATGAAGTAGAAGCTATTAAGTCTGCTTTTTACAAAAAACACAGTGCCGAACTTGAAGACCTTAAACGAAAGTTTATTGAATCAGGTGAGAAAGAGGAAGACTTTAAAGCGCCTGTTGACACTCAAGAAATTGACTTTAAAAAGTTTCTGCAACAATTTAAGGAGCGCAAAGCAGAATTTAACCGTCGTATTGAGGACGAAAAAGCTAGCAACTATAAGGCTAAACTAGAGGTTATAGAAGCCATTAAGGAATTGATAAATCGTCAGGAATCATTAAACGATACATTCCAGCACTTCAGAGAATTGCAACAACAATGGCGCAATATTGGCTCTATCCCACAAAACAAAGTGCATGACTTGTGGGAAACTTACAACTATCACATTGAGAATTTCTACAATTACATAAAGATAAATAAAGAATTACGAGATCTTGATTTGAAGCGTAATCATGAAGCTAAAATTGGTTTGTGCGAAAAAGCTGAGAAGCTATTATTAGAGCCAACCATTGTTAAAGCTTTTAAAACGCTTCAGAAATTTCATGAGCAATGGCGCGAAATTGGCCCTGTACCTCGTGATCACAAAGAAGAGTTATGGCAACGTTTTAAGGAAGCGACATCTTTAATTAATAAACGCCATCAGGCCTATTTCGAAAACCTTAAAGATCAACTACAGAAGAATCTTGATGCGAAATCGGAATTGTGTGAAAAAGCCGAAACACTTTCAGCAGTTGATTTACATTCGCCAAAAGAATGGGAAGCAAAAAGCAAAGAGCTTATAGAATTGCAAACCATATGGAAAACCATTGGTTTTGCTCCTAAAAAAGACAACAATCGCATTTACGAACGTTTCCGCACGGCTTGTGATACCTTCTTTAATAAAAAACGTGAGTTCTTTAAATCATATAAATCGGAACAAGCAACCAACCTGCAGTTGAAAACTGAGTTATGTATTCAGGCTGAAGCAATGAAAGAAAGTACCGATTGGAAACGAACAACTGACGAGTACATAAAAATTCAGAAGCGCTGGAAAGAAATTGGCCCTGTACCACGTAAACAATCAGATGTTGTTTGGAAACGTTTCAGAACTGCTTGTGATGCTTTTTTTGAGCATAAATCAAGTTTCTTTAGCGATAAAGACGAGATTCAGGATAAAAACCTTGAACTGAAGGAAGCTTTGGTTAAGGAATTGGGTGAGTTTAAACCGCATGAGAATTCTGAAGATAACTTCAAGGCACTTCAAGGGTTTCAACATCGCTGGTCAGAAATTGGTCATGTACCTATTAAGGAAAAAGATAGAGTAAACCAGGCATTCAGGGCTTTAATCAATCAGTATTTCGACAACCTTAAATTGAACGAATACGATAAAAATGTTGAGAAATTCCGTAATAAGATTGAAAATTACAAAACAGCTGATTACTCTGGAGATCGTTTAACTCAGGAACGAAATAAGATCATTTCGAAGCTAAAACAACTTGAGAGCGATATTACACTTTGGGAAAATAACATTGGTTTCTTTGCCAAATCAAAAAAATCAGAAGCTTTGGTTCGTGATTTCACGCACAAGATTGAAACCGGAAAGAAAAATATCAAACTGCTTAACAAGAAGTTAGACATGTTGGAAGACATGAATAAAAAATAATTACTTAGGTCGGCTTATCGCCGACCTTTTTTTTGAACCATTAATAAATTATAGTCCTAATTATTAATGGTATTTTTCTACCTTTGTGGTTTTTAAATTTGACTCGTCAGAGTTGTTGAAATAACTATTAAAAATACTGTTGTGCCGGAAACAAGATATGTATTTGTCACCGGAGGTGTGGCCTCCTCATTAGGAAAAGGAATTATTTCAGCCTCATTGGCTAAATTGTTACAAGCACGTGGATATAGCGTAACAATTCAAAAGTTAGACCCCTATTTAAATGTTGATCCTGGAACCTTAAATCCATACGAACATGGTGAATGTTATGTAACTGAGGATGGTGCCGAAACGGATTTAGATTTAGGTCATTACGAACGATTCCTTAATGTGCCTACCTCACAAGCCAATAATGTTACCACTGGTCGTATTTACCAGAATGTAATTAATAAGGAACGAAAGGGAGATTATTTAGGAAAGACTGTTCAGATTATTCCTCATATTACTGATGAAATTAAACGTAACATTAAATTACTAGGTACTAAGCACAAATACGATTTTGTGATTACCGAAATTGGTGGAACAGTTGGTGATATTGAATCCTTACCTTATATAGAGGCTGTTCGTCAGTTAAAGTGGGAATTAGGACACCGTGCTGCAGTTATTCACTTAACACTGGTACCATTCCTTAATGCTTCGGGTGAATTAAAGACGAAACCGACACAACACTCGGTTAAGCAACTATTAGAAATAGGTGTTCAGCCAGATGTACTTGTACTTCGTACCGAACATCACTTAGATCAGGATATACGCAAGAAAGTGGCCTTATTCTGTAATGTGGATAGCAAAGCAGTTATTCAATCGATAGATGTAAAAACCATTTACGAAGTACCTGTTAAAATGCAGGAAGAAGGATTGGACGAAATTATTCTTAAAAAACTTGAATTACCAGTTGAAGAAAAACCTGCGCTTAAAGACTGGAAGGGTTTCTTAAATAAGCTAAACAAGGCTAATAAGATTGTAAAAATTGGCTTGGTTGGAAAATACGTTGAATTAGCAGATGCTTACAAGTCAATTATCGAAGCCTTAATTCATGCCTCCACCTATAATGATCGTAAAGCCAAAATAGAGCTGATTCATTCTGAAACTTTAAATCCTGATACGGTTGCCGACAAACTAAAGGGGCTAGATGCCATATTGGTTGCACCTGGATTTGGGCATCGAGGCATTGAAGGTAAATTAGAAGCGGTTAAATATGCGCGTGAAAACAATGTGCCATTTTTAGGTATTTGCTTAGGTATGCAATGTGCGGTTATTGAATATGCACGTAATGTAATGCAATTACCAGATGCTAACTCCAGAGAAATGAATCACAAGACCGTTAATGCTGTGATTGATTTAATGGAAGATCAGAAGAATGTTACCGATAAAGGTGGTACAATGCGATTGGGAGCCTACGAATGTAAACTTAAGGAAGGAAGTAATTCGTTTTCGGCATACAATTCTGAATTGGTACACGAACGTCACCGCCATCGTTATGAATTTAATAATGATTTCCTTGAGACCTATGAAAAAGCTGGTATGAAGGCTGCTGGATGCAATCCTGAAACTGGTTTGGTTGAAATCATGGAAATTCCAAAACATAAATGGTTTGTTGGTGTTCAATTCCACCCTGAATACAGCAGTACTGTTCTTAAACCACATCCTATATTCTTAGCTTTTATTAAAGCTGCTATAAGTGAATAAAAAATAAACATACAATGGATAAAAATTCGATAACCGGAATTATTCTTATAACTGCAATACTTGGTTTTGCCTGGTGGTACAACAAACCATCGGAAGAACAAATTGCAGAACAACAGCGTTTACGCGATTCCATCGAGCAAGTTGAATTAGTAAAGATAAAAGCTGAACAACAAGCGCGTGAATTGCAGGCTCAACAAGCGCAAAAAGAAGTTGAAGAGGCTGCTCCAGTTGATTCGGCTCAAATAGAGGCTGAATTAAATAGCCGATACGGATTATTTGCATCTGCTGCCGAAGGTTCTGAAGAGTTCATTACTCTTGAAAATGATGTTGTTAAAATTAAACTAACATCAAAGGGTGCACGTATTTATTCGGTTGAATTAAAGGACTACCAAACACACGATGGACAGCCGGTTATACTAAGCGATGGCGACCAAAATAAATTTGGTTTCAACTTCGTTCATAATAGTCGCGTTTTTCATACGAATGACCTTTATTTTGAAAAGATAAGTTCAAGCACTGATAAAGTTGACTTTATTGTTAATGCTGAAGAAGGTAAGATGCTATTTAGCTATACCCTACCAGAAAATGGCTACATGCTTGACTTTAATATATCAACTTCTAATCTTCAAAACATTATTGCCACCAACTCAGGAGCTCTAGAGATGGATTGGACAATGGATGTAATGGCGCAAGAAAAGGGCGTTAAATTTGAGCGTCAACGTGCAGGTGTATACTATCTATTTGGTGAAGATGATGTGGATGACATTACAGCTACCAGCTCTGATTCTGAAGAGTTAAGAACCAAATTAAAATGGGTGGCTTTTAAAGATCAGTTCTTTTCGTCTGTATTTATTTCGAAAGATCAATTCTTAAGCGGTCAGGTTAGTTTAGATGTTCCGGAAGATCAGAATGACAGATTGATTATGAGTGCTGCTGCTAAAGTAGCTGTACCATATACTGGTAACGACAATTTAGATTTCAACTTTTACTTTGGACCAAACGATTTTAAGGCGCTTAAACCTTATGAGGAAGAGCTTAACCTTCGTAAATTAGTGTATTTAGGATGGGGACCTCTTAGAGTTATCAACCTTGGTGTTATTGAAGTATTCCATTTCTTCGAGCGTTTCATTAGCAATTACGGATTAATCATTCTTGTATTAACGATTCTAATCAAGATGCTTCTCTTTCCACTAACCTACAAGTCGTATATTTCAACGGCTAAAATGAAGGTTTTGAAACCTCAGATTGAAGAGATCAATAACAAGATACCGAAAGAAAAATCAATGGAACGCCAACAGGCAACCATGGCATTGTATCGCAAAGCAGGTGTAAACCCAATGGGTGGCTGTTTACCAATGTTACTGCAAATGCCGATTCTGTTTGCCATGTTCCAGTTTTTCCCTGCATCCATTGAGCTACGTGGCGAAAGTTTCCTATGGGCAACTGATTTATCGAGCTACGATTCAATTTATGAATGGGATAAGTACATACCTTATGTGAGTGATTATTTTGGAAATCATATTAGTTTATTCTGTCTACTAATGTCGATTACAAATATCGTGTATACTAAAATTAACCAGGAAATGACTCAAAGCAGTCAGCAAATGCCTGGTATGAAAGGTATGATGTACATGATGCCAGTAATGTTCTTGGTATTCTTTAATAACTATGCTTCAGGTTTAAGTTATTACTATTTTATCTCAACGCTTATTACCATTGGTCAAACTTTGTTAATTCGTCGTTTTGTTGATGAAAAAGCATTATTAGCTAAACTTAAGGCTAATCAAAAGAAACCTTCTAAAAAATCTAACTTTCAGAAACGATTGGAAGATATGCAGAAGCAACAAAAGCAAGGTGGCAACAAGAAAAAGCGTTAAGCTACTTTAGTTCTAAAATATAAATGCCGTTAAAGATTATTCTTTAACGGCATTTTTTTTATTGGTAAGGTCTTTCTAAGTGGCATTAAGATGCATTCGTTGTGATACAAATAAACCAAATCCGATAGCTATCGGATTTGTAATAAATAGGTATCATTAGTATGAATCTATTCTTTTTTTATCTCCCCTTTAATTATCAAAGTAGAATGTTTTCTATGACTGAAAGTCATATTTATTTTAACCCAAGCTACTATGCTTGGGCAAAATAAGATAGTTAAATTAATCAAGACTCAGTCTTGCAAACGATATTAAACAGCTTATTCCTCAGATATATCTATTGATCTATAAATACCCTCAACTCTGCCGAATTTTTAAGCATTCTACGAAATCATCACAATCTTCTGTAACTTTTCCTTACTTACAATGCTTATCTCCCTTCTATTAAAGGCAAGTACACCATCTTCTTTAAATTCGGTGATCAAGCGACTAACAGACTCTTTTGAAGTTCCAATCCATCTGGCCATATCCACACGCGAAATAACCAATGGAATAGGCTCATCATCTTTGGTTTGAAATAGCTCTTGTAATTTTAAGAATAAATTAGCCAAACGTCCACGTACCGTTTTTTGAGAGATTTCAATTAATGAATTACATGTTTGCTTTAACTCTTCCATGGTTTGTTTCATCACCATTTCGGATAAGGCTTTATCTTCTTTCATGGCTTTAATTAAAGCATCACCCGGAATAACACACACTTCACTTTCAGTTAGGCTTTCACAACCAGTCACTTCCGGCTCATCTGACAAAAGTGAATGAAAACCTATTAAACTCCCGGCTTTCACTAAACGAACGATCTGTTGATCTCCTTTTTTTCCGCTACGAAATATTTTGAGCAAACCACTCTTTACGTAATAAGCATGCTTCATAGTTGAATCCTGGGCATATACCACATCACCAAATTCGTACTTTCTACACTTTTTAAAAGTTAAATCACTTAACTTATTTTGAGCTTCAAAGAAGGATGTATAATTGAATGATACCATATTACGACGTTTAATAATGCTGATTATTTAAACTCTGTTGAGCTTATTTGCAATACAAAGGTAAAAATAATAATAAATCTATTCTGACAATTATCATTCCCTTATTACTGATGCCCTTATTCAGGACTTGTGTTTTGTTTAAAAAATTCAAAAAGTGAATACCTTACACAAGTCACTTACTACCTTATCCGATTCAGATGCTGGTTTATTTCTTGCAGTTGAAACCTTATACAATTCAGTCAAGAGTTTATCTAAGTCAGTTGACATTTTATCTGAGTCAGTGAAGGATTTATTTCACTCAGCTAATACTTTATTTAACTCAGTTAATACTTTATGGCACGATAAAATCTTAACTAACACCCATTATGCTTTAATTGCCCTGAATAAGACTTTATGGTACAATGGCAAAGAGAAGAAACAGTTTGGAAGTATGTGAATAGTATTGAAACGGATAAACGTAAAAAAAGTGTAGATACGTTTATCTACACTTTTAACACACTCAAATTAGTCGTCGTATTACTAATTTAAAACTCAATAAAAACTACCCCGGAAGACTCAATCAGACCGGGATAGTACCTAGGGGTAGGATTTGTGGTTGTTATTTATGGTAATGGCTTACTAAGCCTTTATTAATTTCACGTTTCTATTGGTGTAATACCTTAGTATTATTTAATGTACACCTTCTTGCTTATTACATGTCCTTGCGATATAATTCTCAAAAAATATATACCTGATACGGCATATGTAAGTGATGTATTATTAGTTTCGGCCACTTTATTTCCAGTGATATCGAATAATTCAGCCTTAAATGTATCTAACCCTTCAATGTTAATTATGCCATGTGATGGATTAGGATATACTTTTAATTTATTTTCGATTTCCTCTTGCAACCCTGTTACAGTATCATCATATATGCCTGTAAAAATTAAATTATCCTCTGACCAAAGATTACTTCGATAGTCGTGTTCCATCCAATATGTCATCAATTCTCCTTGATCATTTGTAAACATGGCTGTACAGCCTGAGTAAGACATAAAATTCTCAGTATTTACCAATCCATCGCTACAAATATCACCCTTTGAACATTCCCATGCTTCGCATTTTGTTATTGGTGTATCTTCTATACCGTCATCTCCACAACTTGTATATGAGGCACCAAAAACATGTGACAAGCCCAAATAATGGCCAACTTCATGTGTCAAAATATCATTGTTTGGAGTATAGGAGTGATTAATCATTTTATAATTATATACTATACCAGCCCATTTACCGCCTTGATCGTAACTTGGTAGATAGGACCAGCCACTACCCATATCATCTCCGTTGACATTATAAGTCAACCAAATTTGAAGATATCGTTGTGTACCACCAATGTTACTACCGGTATTAAAATTCTGATAGGACTTCAATGTACTGTTCGAGCCCGGATTATCACCTTTCCAGTCTTTTTTATTATAGGTAATGCCATTAAAGGCATCGCCATATTTATCTTTTTTAGCTAAATGAAATTTGTAGTTACATTGAGCTATAATGGGTTTAAATGTGCCTTGTACATTATCAACGTTACGATGCTGACCAGAAAAGTTTCCATTTAGCAAGTCAATGGCATACTGCGCATCTTGCAATGTAAATTTCGATTGTGGATCACTGGGATCAAACACATGAAAAACAACAGGTATGTGATAAGTACTCTGAGTCGATTTTAATTTTAATCGTTCACTCTTAGGTACAACATGTACATCGTTGCAACTGCAAACTATACGTGGATCAATATTTTGAGCCCTAGTACCCAGTGAAATAACAAATAATAATATTATCAGAAGTTCCCCCTTCATAATTCTTGATAACTAAGTTGTGGATTTGATGAATTAAATTGAGAGGCTAAAGTTTTAGCCTCTCAATTTATATTATTTACTCTACTTGACCAGCTTTTATAGAAAGCCCTTGTGTTTCCATACAATGTTCATAAATATTCATGACCAATCCATCATCAGAAATGCTTACATAGGTCCATGCATTTACATCAACGCCATAAAATTTGATACGAGTAGCTATATAGCCTGATTTACCAAATTGCTCTTCATGTACAATCGGAATAGCATAAGCATCACCATTTGATTCAAACCACTCGAAACTTTTCTCGTTAATAATTTCATCTTCCTCAAGGAAGTTGATATAATTAACGCCATCAATTACTTTATATGCAATCTTTGCAGCTTTTGGATCTAAGGTTAATTTATTATCCGGTCGTAACCAAATACCAGTCCAGAACCTTTGTACAGGCCAATCATCAGTAGCACTATACCAATAAAAATCAAAACCTTGCCATGTTAAATCACCATTAGTCATTGGGTTCAACTTAGCCCAACTACTAGTCGCATCCATCCATCCCCAGAAACCTCCTGTGAAGAAATTAAATATTGGATCAGGACTAAGACGTTCTAGTTTGCAATTAATGAAAGTATTGTTGATTGCTTTATCTATTTCGGTTAAAGTGAGATCAAAAGTATAAGTAACCGTACCAAATGGTATTTTGCTACAATCGATTAATAACAACTCATAATCCTGACTATCATTGCCTTTATTAAGTAGTACATCACCATTAATCTCTACAATAGAACCTTCAGGCAAATTAGAGTTACTAATTTCTGCCTTATATCTCACATCTGCAGGCAAAGAAATTGTTGATTCAAATTTAACCGTGTAATACTGTAATTTATCAAATTCACCAATAATCTGATTAGTAGCATTAGCTTCTGTGCTTACTTCCACATCGGCAAGAGTTATCATCTCATCTTCGGGTAGCTCCATTTCGCATGATACCATTAAAGAGGCAAATGATATCAAGAAAATATATTTAAAGAAATTTCTTTTAGTTATCATATCCTGGATTTTGCTGTAGGTTAGTATTGTTTTTAACATCAGTATCAGGTAAAGGCAAAATCAATCGCGTATTATTGAAATCAATGTTCTTTACTACTGAATTGCTTGATTCGTATCTGCTAAAGTTTTGTCCAAGCCTTAATAGGTCAAGCATTCTAACACCTTCTCCAATAAATTCTAAACGTTTTTCAAGCATTATCTCTTCTAAAGTAACCCCTTCAGGTAAGGCATCATCAAAGTAACGTTGCTTAACCAACGCGTAAGCATCAAAAGCTAAAGATGGTTGATTCGTACGTGCACACGCTTCAGCTTTGATTAAGGCAATCTCAGAGGCTCGCATTATATTAAAATCACCGAAACCGCTCTTGTACTTAATTTCAACATCTGCCGGATTATAAAAGAAATCGCGCAAATTAACATTAAAGTCCTTTGAGGCAAATTTACCATACATCGCCGCTCCAATCATTTCATTACCCTCATCATCAAGGGTAGATTTTGCCAATCGGGTAGCCAGATCATCACCTTCTACACCATTTGCTTTCCATGCTTCAGGATGATAAAAATAGTCTAGTCTTTTATCCGCAATACTAAACTCATTAATTACATCTTCGCTCACACGTAATATGTCACCAGCATCATCATTATTAATATCCCAATGTTTAGCGTGAACATTATGCCCCATATCATCATCCAATGTGATGCTCATTAATATGGTCTCATCCAACTTTCGAGAAATTCCGTACTCTAAATCAATAAAATTATCTACTGGTTGAACCAAGGCCAATACAAAATCACATGATTCAATCGCCTTATTCAAAGCTTCTGCTGCCGTTATAGATACAGTTTCAGATAACTGGTAGGTATTGGAAGAGCCAACTGGTCCCGCTAAATTCATGTAAAAACGAGCTAATAAACCATGAGCGTAGGCTTTAGAAAAAGTCAAACTAACCATTTCCTGCTCTATAACATCATGCTCTATAATCAAATTCTCAGCTGCGAACATTAAATCCTCATATATTTGACGATATACTTCCATTGTTGTTGCTCTGGCAGGACGTAGGTCATAATCATTAACCAAAACCAACGGTACACCGCTATGCTCCGTATCTCTATTCGTTTCATGTACCGGTCGAGAATAGTAACTTAATAAGTCTAAATAGGTTGCTGCCCTTGCAACCCTGGCTTGCGCCTCATAATCTGCTTTTTCAACCTTAGCTGCCTCCGAATTCGGATCTAAGGGATCGTTAAGACCTGTTAATTCATTATTGATAATTAAATTACAAGCATCAATAATACCATAACATGCAATCCATGAATTCCTGGACGCACTATTATCCGCTAAACCTTGATTGTAATCAAAAATCAAATTAAACTCCGAATAACCATCGCGTCTGTAATTCAAAATATCTGCACGTGCTTCTTGCATCGAAACATTATAGTAATTCACTCTATTAAACATAGTTTTTACATAAATAGAGTGTAGAGCAGCCTCACAAGATGGCTTGGTTGCCAGGATATTATCTCTGGACAATACACTTTCCGGATTTCTTTCCAAGAAATCATCAGAACATGCAAATAGTGATATAATCGATAAAAAATATAATATCTTTTTCATAATTCAATATTTAGAAGGTTACATTTACGCCTAATGTCACAGATGTAACTGGTGGGATATCCGACCATGTAGTCTGATTATCTAGATTTAATTCCGGATCATAGCCCTTAAATTTCGTCCAGGTAAATAGGTTTTCACCCATACCGTAAAAGCGTACATTAGATAAACCGATGGATTCTGAAATACGTTTAGGTAAAGTATAACCGATAACTAGATTTTTCAACTTTAAATAGTCTGCGCGCTCCAAGAATCTACTTGATCGCCACCAAGCAAGAGTTGGATCACCAACATTGTACATTGGCACTTCTGATTGCTGTCCTGGAGTATTCCAAGAATTCATATTGTCAACATGCATATTCCAACCGGGCTGTGCTCCATCGTTACTTAACACTCCCATCATGTCGTTATAAGCATAAGAGCCTACGTTGAAATAAAATAACATCGAGAAATCAAAGTTTTTATAGGTTAAGTCATTAACCCATGAACCGTAGAAGGTAGGTTCGGCATCGGCTCCATCTAAATCATTTTTAGCATCAAATTCACTGGCTTTATTCCAATCGTTAGTAACGGTTGTTTTTCCATTCCAGTTACCATTTTCATCTTCAATTTTCTGATACCAAAGCGGACTACCAGTAGTAGGATCTACACCTGCCCATTTACGCATTCTGTAATTAAACATTGAACCTCCGGTATCATAATAGGCTTGCCCATTATAGTTGTTTCCGTACCATTCTTCAATGTTGTTTTTATTGCTTGTCAGAGTAACAGATGTCTCCCATGAGAAATCGCTTCTACCAATAACTTGCGCTCCCAACATAAGCTCGATACCTTTGTTAGATATCTTACCCACATTTTCCATACGAGAAGTAAGACCAGTAGTATATGGTAACTGTCTCCACATTAATAAACGATCACTGGTTCGGTTATATAATTCGACGGTTCCCCAAAAACGGTTTAACATTTTAAACTCAACAGCTATGTTGGAATTGATATTACCTTCCCAACCTAAATTAAGATTTTCAACCTGATCTAATTCTGCACCAGCAGTATTATTATATTTACCATCTAGAGTGTATGTTGACTGCCAGGCATAATTACCAATTGCGTCATTACCACTCACACCATAACTACCTCTTAATTTCAATGAATTAATCCAATCAACGCTTGACATGAATTGTTCTTCGCTCAAACGCCAAGTAGCACCCACAGACCAGAAATTACCATAACGATTGTTGGGCCCAAAGCGACTTGAACCATCACGTCTGAAACTACCACTTACATAGTACTTATCCAATAAGCCATATTCCAATTGACCTAAGGCTGAAACTCTGGCATTTTCGAATTGGCGGGATTTCATATCCTCTTTTATTTTACCATCATCTAAGTTCTGGGCAATTTGCCACATTGGAAATTCCAAAGCCGTAGCATTTAAATCACGACGAACCCATTCTTCAGCTTCATAAACAGCCATGGCTTTAATATCGTGATTACCAAACTTCTTTTCAAAGGTAGCTTGTAAGAAACCAAATAATGTACGTTGGTTATTGCTTTCTCTGACATTCCTACCGTCTTCCAAAACTCCAGAACCGTTAACAGGATTGTAAAAATAATTTTCGTTTTGGCGGAAAAATTTTGCCGATCCCTTTGCTGTTAGTGTTAACTCTTCAATAGGTTTAATTGTAAGGTAAGGAGAAATGAGAAGATTTGTATTATCCGTTTCTTCAACATAAGTTTCTCTTTCAGCCTTCAAATTGCTTTCACTAGATGATGATTTAGTATCCCAATGATATAATTTATTACCATTTTTATCCAATACAAAATCGCCATATTGAGTACCATCAACAACTTCTTCTCCAGTTATTCCATATCGCTTATAGACAGGTACCGTAGGAGCATTAATATACGCTCTAAACATGCTTCTAACCGGGGTATACTTTTGATAACGACCATTTGTATTAATACCTATTTCAACATATTTGTTGATAGAAGTATTCATATTAAGGTTATAATCAATACGGGTATAATCGTTACCAATCTGAATACCTTCTTGATTAAAGAAAGTTAAGGATCCGTATAAATTATAATCGTCACCACCTTTTCCGAAGCTTAGGTGTAAATCATCAATATTCGAGGTTCTATAGGCTTCATCCACCCAATCCGTTGAATACAATTGGTTTACACCAGATCGTAATTTTCCATTATCATCAAACGGTTGCATACTCTGAATACGTTTACCACCTTCCATTTCATAATAAGGATTGTAAAGCATAGTACTCAACAAATTATCATGAGCATATTGCTCCGGTGTGCCTGTAATATCGTTCGGGCCTGACATATACTTGGCCTTGTTTCTTAAACCTTCCCAAACTTTTGACGAATATTGATCAGCGTTCATCAAATCCTGATTGTCACTTGATTTCCACCCCATGGTTCGCTTGTAGCTGAGATTAATCTTTGCTTTTCCTTTACCTTTTTTTGTAGTAATTACAATAACTCCATTGGCTGCACGAGACCCATAAAGTGCAGCGGCAGCGGCATCCTTCAATACAGTAGAAGTTTCAATATCACTAATGGCTGGAATTGGCGCATTAGGTACTCCATCCACCACATACAAAGGTGCAGCTGAAGCATTTGCAGATCCAACACCTCGAATTCTAATTGCAGCTGAAGAACCAGCGGCTCCACTAAATGAAGATACCTGAACACCAGCAACTCGACCTTGAAGTGCTGTTGAGATGTCGGTAGATGTGGTATTAGCCAGTTGTTCTGAACCTACAACCTCGGCACTACCCGTAAAAGTTTCTTTCTTAGCAGTACCATAGGCTACAACCATTACTGTTTCAAGGTTCTGTACATCCTCGGTTAAAGTAACATTCAGTACGTCACGCCCATCGATAGCAATGGTTTGCATTTGAAAACCAATGAATGAAAAAACAAGCTTAGTTGCATCTGAGGGCACATTTAATTCATAGTTACCATTTACATCAGTAATGGTACCTGTTGTTGTTCCTTCGATGAAAACATTTACCCCTGGTAGCGGTAATCCACTGCTATCAGTAATTACACCTTTAATAACCTTTTCCTGCTGAGTAAGTTCTTCACTTGCTACTTTAACTATGTTTTTCGATGGTTTAATAACCACATAGTCATCTACCACTTTAAATTCCATATTGGCATCCTTACAAATGAATTGATACAAGTCTTGTAATTCATTTGTGCCAGCTGGTACTTCAATAGTAGCATTCATATCCATCTCATCGTTACTTAAGATGGTTATAATACCGGTTTGACGTTCTACCTCTTGAAATAAATTTTTGTAGGTAGTTTCTGAAGTTTTGATGTTTACTTTCTGAGCCAGGCTAGTTGCCGCTACTTGAAATAATACACCAAACAATAAGATGAAGCTTATTCTCATAACTAACATCATTTTTCGCGGCGGTTGTTTAAAAAAACAGGAACCACGGCTTTGTCGTAAATTTTCCATAAATTTGTAAATCTTGAGTTTATTAATTACCGGATAACTGTTGCGTGTTACTCCGGTCGAACTTAGTAGTCGGAGGATGCGGGAACATCCTCCGATTTTTTTTTAGTACATTCCTTTAACTAGTATCGTTTTTCCATTCATTTCCACTTCTACTTTTGTTGTTTCTTCAATCATGCGCATAAAGAATTTAAAATCAGTCGATCTGCGCACTCCACCTGTAAAACGTTTTGTTCTTACTTCTTTGTTGGCAAAGAAAAATTCCACATCGTACCAGCGCGATAGTTTATTGGCCATATCATCCAAGGTCATTTCTTCAAATCTGAAAATGCCGTCTTTCCAAGCAGTATATAACTCAACATCCACCTCGTTGACAAACATTTGATTAGACTTTTTATCCAAGCGTGCTTGCTGTCCGGGTTGAATAATGGTTTCCTTACCGTTTCGTATTACAGAAACACTACCTTCTACTAAGGTTGTTTCCTGAAGCATATCATCAGGGTAGCTCATTACGTTAAATTGAGTACCATACACCTTAACTTTGGAATATTCCGTTTTTACAATAAAGGGTTTCGTTTTATTCTGTTTTACATCAAATAATCCCTCTCCTATCAGGTCCACTTGACGTATATCTCCAGTAAAAGCAACTGGGAATCTTAATTCTGATTCTGAGTTCAACCATACCTTGGTACCATCGGAAAGCACCAGTTGATATTCACCACCACGTGGTACCTTTATGGTATTGAACTCAATCTTATCTAAACCAATATTGTTGTGATAACTTAATACATCCAAACTATCAGTTCCAATGATCTTTCCGGTAGAACTCTGAATCATTGTTTTATTATCACCATCCAAAACTAAATACTCTCCACTTCCCGTTTCAAGTATTGCCTTTGAGGCACCAGGTTGTACTGTCAAGTTAGCCAATTCTGTTGCTTGGTCATCTTTTGTATTAAAAATAAATAGTATTACAAATGCTATTACCGCTGCAGCGGCAACTGTAGCCGATGCATAAGCAAACCAAGGTTGAATACTAAGCTTTTTAGAACTGATAGTATTATTAATTCGATGCCAGGCAACATCCTTTTTTATCGATTTATATACACTAATCTCTTTTGTTTTGAGATATAAGGATTTGTAGTGCATATAATTCGCTTTGTTTTGCTCCGAATCATCTAACCAATTCTTAAGCTCCTGATGCTCTGTGTTGCTTAGAGTGCCATTCAGCTCTTTTATTATGTATTGCTCTAAATTTTCCATTATTATGCTTCTTCACAAGGCATAACTCAGGACCTCTTAAAAAGGGTGTCTCTATTTTAAACTTTTTTTAATGTTTTTTCACACAAGAATACTAATGCATTCGACTTAAGTATTTTAAGTACTAATATTTTTATAAGAAAAAGAAGAAAAGAGTCAACAAAGTAATAATATCACCAAATGCAGGTGTTCATCAAGAAGTCGATGAGCACGTTTTAATTGGGACTTGACTGTGTTTATTGATATATCTAATTCGTCTGCTGCTTCCTGATATTTGAGGCCTGAAAGCACAACTAAATTAAACACATCAGCGCATGCAGGTGGGAGTCTATCAATCGCCGCTTGAACCAATTCAATCTTGTTTTTAACCTCTTCATCATCGTCAACCTGAATATATAAATCCTTTTCCCAGGAGAAATCCAAGTCCTCTAAATGTTCCGGTTTATTTTTTCTGATATACGAAAGACAAGCGTTTTTTACAGCCGTAAAAAGGTAAGCTCTTAAATTTTCAAGCACCTTATAATCATCACGATCCCATATTTTAACAAAGAGATCCTGAACAATATCCTCAACAACATCGACCGAATGAATATATTTGGCTCCATAAATACACATTGGCCGATAATAACGGTCAAATAAGGTTTGAAAACCAACCTTTTTGTTCGTGGATAAACTATGTACAATATTCTGATCTGTTATCACCCTCTACGTACTTATGAAATCCAAATATATAACAAAACTTAAAAAACTCAGCCCTGATGCGAATATTCGACACAAATATTCGACTATTGTTCAAGCCGAATTATTACTATCCAGCGTTAATAGCAAGGTTTAAATTATTGAAAGAAACATCGATAATTCCAACTTGCTTTGAGATAAACAAGCTGGTTGATTTAACCTCCTTTTCATCCGACATAACCTGAAAGTTAAATCTACACTCTTGTAAGCCTGTTGCATCATCCAAGGTCATATGTTTAACACATATCTGTTTCCTTTCAAAATACAAGAGTATTTTGGCAACTAAGCCTAATCCTTCTTCTGCTAATACTTCAATTCTGAATTGGTTTTCCATTTGCTTAGGTTTTAATCTTATTATAAAATTGATTACTTATCCATAACTAAAAAGGCCTTTCTCATTGAATGAGAAAGGCCTTTTTTAAAACATTAGCAATTTTCTCATCCCGTATTCGGAATAATGATAATAATGCTAATAATGATATTTAATGTTGTCTTCATAATCTCCATAATAAAAAAAGCCTTCCCGTTTGTGTGGGAAGGCTTTGTTATATTTTTTTATCCAATTAGTTCCCTGTCGACATTAACTAATGTCAATAATAATAGAAATAATAATGGATACAATATTCTTCATTTTGTTCTTTTGTTGACACAAACGTAGGTATAAATATTGCTTTAAACAATAGAATGTAATTATTTCTGATCCCTTTGTTTTTTGAGTAAAAGAAGTGTTACTTTTATGAAAGTAGCCTAAAACAACAATACAAGCTAAGCTGTTGTATCTCTAAAACATTGATATGTATAAATTCTTAATAAGCCTACTGTTCTTATCAGGTACTTTTGCACTTGGTGCTCAGGAATGGCATCACCAGATTGACAAAGTGAAAGAGCTTGCAAAGCAGGAAAACAAACATATTTTACTTGTATTTCAGGGTTCCGATTGGTGCGCCCCATGCATGAAGCTGGAAAGGGATGTGTGGGAAAGCGAAGAATTCAAAATTTTTGCAACAGAAAATTTAGTATTACTAAAAGCGGATTTCCCGAGAAAGAAGAAAAATGCTTTGAGTAAGGAACAGATAACTCATAATGAGCAATTAGCTGAACAATACAATACGCAAGGTTATTTCCCCTTGGTACTTGTATTAAATGACGATGGCAAAGTGCTTGGTTCAACGGCTTATAAAAAACTAAGTACAGAAGACTACATTCAATTATTAACTTCCTTTATCCAATAAGTTTTGCGAAACATCCTGCTACTTCTTTTTATCTTTATTTGCTCCAACTCACTTTTTGCAAAAGAGACTTACAAACGTACGCTTTTATTGATGGGAAGTCGTTTTGATATAACCCTTATTGCTAATGATTCAGTGCAGGCATCAAAATATATTGATATTGCTATAAACGAAATTTCGCGCATTGAATCGTTGATATCTTCATGGGATTCCAATTCTGAGACCTCCCTCATCAATGAAAATGCCGGTATCAAACCTGTGCCTGTTTCAAAGGAACTTATGGATTTAATTGAACGATGTATCACACTTTCACGATTGACAGATGGAGCTTTTGATATAACGTTTGCATCGATGGATAAAATCTGGTATTTCGATGGAAGCATGACTCGTCTGCCATCTCAGAAGGACATAGACGCTGCCATTCAAAAAATTGCTTATCAGGACATGCTTATCAACAAGGAAAACAATACAATTTTCTTAAAGAAGAAAGGTATGAAAATTGGTTTTGGTGGCATAGGCAAAGGGTATGCGGCCGACATGGCCAAAAAGAAATTAATAGATGAAGGTGTAACAGCTGGTATTATTAATGCCTCAGGTGATTTATGTACTTGGGGCAAACAAAAAAATGGTCAAGATTGGAAGGTGGCTATTACCAATCCTTTAAACAAAGCAAAAGCCTTTGCCTTAATACCTGTTGTTAACGGCGCTGTGGTAACATCTGGCTCATATGAGAAATTTGTTCAGTTTAATGGCAAGCGTTATTCACATATTATTGATCCTCGTACAGGTTATCCTTCTCAAGGTATAATTAGTGTCACCGTATTTGCTCCCCAGGCCGAATTAGCTGATGCCCTGGCTACTTCAATATTTGTAATGGGCATTGAAGTAGGCATTAATAGAATTAATCAACTTAAAAAGGTGGAATGTATCATTATTGATGAACTAGGAAAAGTACATACTTCAGATAACATAGATATTTCAAGTTATGAGTAGAAAAATAATCTTTGCATTGGGTATACTGTTTTTATTGAGCTCTTGTGTTGCAGTAAAGGGTTACCAAAAAGTAAGGCTCAGTGATCCTGATATGGCCTTGAGTGATAAAAAAGCCGATCGCAACATATCAAATATTCACGCCTATCGCGAAGGTTCATCCGGAGCTAATGGAGGCAAAACAGGTGGCGGTTGTGGTTGTAACTAATAGAAAATATAATGCATAGATTCATTCTTATTTTAGGTCTTCTCCTACCCTTTTCTGTACTTGCGCAAGAGATGGCAACAGATACAACAAAGGCTTATAAAAAAAGGGTATTGGAATCAACTGAGATTGATCTACTGGGAAGTTACTATGCTCAGGATGGCAACAACGGTGCTGTTACTGGTGGAATTGGAACCGAAGAATTGGAAGATCTGACCGCAGCCATAATAATTGCAATTCCTCTGAATGATGATGATGTTCTTACCATCGACGCTGGCATCTCTGACTATACCTCTGCTTCAACTGCTAATATCGATCCCTTTGTTACAGGAAGCGGCGCCTCTCATGCCGATATTTGGACCAATATTGTAGGTACTTACAGTCATAGTTCTGATAATAGAAACACGGTATGGTCGGCTAACATGAGTGTTTCCAGCGAGTACGATTATTTTTCCTTTGGTTTTGGAGGTAGTTTTACAAAACTAATGCATGAGAAAAACACAGAATTGAGTGTACATACCAATATTTATCTTGATACCTGGACTCTTATATATCCTCGTGAATTAAGGCCTTTTGATGTTGGTGGCAAGGGTTTAGATGATGATTTCTTTAAAGAAAATACCATTACAGGCAACCCTGATTATGCGCCGGTATTTAATGGATTGAATGAGAGAAAGCGAAACTCTTATGCCTTTGGGCTTAATTTATCACAAATATTATCTCCCCGACTTCAGGCCTTACTATCAATAGATGTGATTCAACAGCAAGGCTTATTGTCAACACCATTTCACCGAGTGTATTTCAAGGATGTGGCTCCCTCCTACATCAACAACATACATTTGGCCAATGATGTGGAAAAACTTCCTGATAGTAGAACGAAATTAGCCATTGGTGCACGTTTAAATTATTATATAAATGAGGTATTTATTTTACGAACCTTTTATCGTTATTATACCGATGACTGGGGAATAGCATCGCACACAGCCAGTTTGGAAGCACCCATTAAAATAGCCAATCGATGGACGCTTTATCCTTCCTATCGTTATTATGTGCAAAGTGCTGCTGATTATTTTGCTCCATACAAGGGACATCACTCAAGTGCTCAATTTTACACCTCAGATTTTGATGTCTCAAAATACGATGCCAATCAGTTTGGATTTGGACTAAGCTATACCGACATGTTTACAGATTTTCGAATATCGCGCTTCGGATTAAAAAGCATCGACCTAAAATATGTGAATTATCAACGTAGCACAGGCCTAAAGGCTGGCATTATTACAGGTGGACTTAAGTTTGTAATGGAGTAATACCGATTGTAATTTCAAAGCTTCGAAAAAGCTCACTTTAAAGAATAAATGGTATAAAACTTTGAGTTCACATGACATACAGCATTATTCATTGCTTTTGAATTAATTATCTTGCATTCCTTATTTTCAACAAATATCCATATTATGAAAAAAGCATATTTATTTACACTCACCTTACTACTAACTTGTACCATAAGTTTTGGTCAATATGACCAATATTTCACAGATGCCACCATGCGTCTTGATTTTAATCATGTAGGCAATGCCGATGAGGAACATATTGCCTTTGATCAAATGGTAAATGATGGCATATGGGCAGGTAGCAAAACCATATTAATAGATGAACTGCGTTTGGGAAAGTATTTCTTCGAAGTGAAAGATATAAAAACAGAAGAAGTCATTTATTCAAGAGGTTTTTCAAGCATCTATGGCGAATGGGAAACCACACCCGATGCAAAGAAGAATTGGGGAAGTTTTCACGAATCATTGCGCTTTCCATGGCCTAAGAACAAAGTAAACGTAAGCCTTTATAAACGGAATATTACAAACGGATTTGATCTAATTTGGAATTATGAGGTAGATCCCAAACATCATCGTGCCTTTGTTGCACCAGTCGAAAATCACTATAATAGTTTTGATGTAGTTGTTAATGGTGCACCTGAAAAACAGGTTGACATTGTTGTATTAGGCGAAGGCTATGCCAAAGAAGACATGGCTAAGTTCAAAAAAGATGCACAGCGTTTTGCTGAAGTATTGTTATCAACGGAGCCATTTGCAACACATAAAAACAAATTCTCGATACGTGCCGTTGAAACCCCAGCCCCTCATTCCGGTGTTAATCACCCCCATCAGGATATTCATACACGTTCGGCATTATCGGTTACCTACGGAGCCTTCAACTCGGAGCGTTATGCCTTAGGTTACGATAACAAAACCATTCGTGATGCATCGGCTGCTGTTCCTTATGAGTTTACTGCCATTTTAATGAACGACTCCATTTATGGTGGAGGCGGTATTTATAATTTATACATCACTGCTGCAGTTGATAATGCTTTTCAGGAGTATTTATTCGTACATGAATTTGGACACCACTTTGCCGATTTAGCCGACGAATATTACACATCGGCTTCGGTTTATGAAATGGATGGAAAACATTTGGAACCATGGGAATTGAATGTTACGGCCAATGCCGATGCAGAAACGATTAAATGGAAAGATATTGTTACACCTGATACACCTATTCCAACACCTTGGGAAAAGGAAAAGTACGATGAACACAGCATAGCTACTCAGAAAAAACGAGTAGAAATGCGTAAAGCCAAAGTTGATGAGAAGGTAATGGAAGATTTCTTTATCAAGAAACGAAGCTGGGATGATGAATTACTAGCTAACATGAAATACAGTGGTAAAGTTGGTGCTTTTGAAGGTGCACAATATAAATCTAAGGGTCTATATCGCAGCGCAGCTAACTGCATCATGTTCACCCGACACGATCATTTTTGCCCGGCCTGTCAGCGAGCTATTACATTAATTATTGATCAGTATACAAAGTAAAACATTAGGGATCCGATCTTTATAACAGATTTGCTATTAAAGATCGGATCCCTAAATTTCAAATACTCTAATAGTTATTTAAGTTTCTTCCAGGTAAAATATGATATAGCTAATAACAATAGTGCTACCAGTGCAGGAAATTGCTCTCCATCATTAATCATATAATGGGCAAAGAAGGCCAGTATGAAGTCAAAGAAAAACCCAGCATAGGCCCATTCTTTTAGTGACTTTGACTTATTGGTCCAGATGGCAATCAAACCCAATAATTTTGCGATAGCTAGTGGATAAATAATATAAGTTGGGTATCCTAAAGTAGTAAATACCTTGCTCACTTCGGCATGATTAAAAAAGTACATACCTGTTGACATTAGCATGAATGCAGTTATTATTCCAGTACTTACTAAATAAGCGATATTAAATTTCTTCATCTTTAAAAGTTTATAATAAGTACAAATCAAGAGTTTGCTTTGTTCAAAAATCCATTTGTAATCAAGAAACAGGCACTTAGCCCTCGGTACTATATAATGCGAATCGTTGGTTAAAAACAATATGAACACAGAGTCGCAAAGGCACAGAGTTTATTTCGTATGCATCTTGGAATTGAATTACACGACTAGTAGTACTAATAATCGTCAAATAACAATTTTATATTGCAAAGAGTTTCCAGAGGAAAATAGTTACGGATTTAAAACATTAAAACAAAGTAAAAAATAAATATCTCTGTGCTTCAGTGTCTTTGTGTTTGTTTTTAAACCTTGGCTGACATAAATACTATTAATGTGCTTATTTATAATGTTGTTGAAGACGAGTTAGATCATTGCGAATTATTGTTTTTAATTCAACAGGCATAACTATTTGTACCTTATCAATCATGGATATGACCCATTTGGCAAACAATTCAAGGTTATTATTCGAGAAGGTCATTTCGTGCCAGGTATCTCCCTTGGTTTCCTTCACTAAACCAAACCAATATTTTGAAGCAGAAATAATTCCAACGATATCCTGATGTACTTTAAGTTTTATGGTATGTAAATTATTATCCTGACTCATCTGTTCAAAATACTCTTCCAAAGATAAATGTTGCTTCTCGTCGAATTGTTCGTTTAAAATACTTAAGCTATTAATTCGATCTAATCTGAAATCGCGGTAGTCGTTACGTAATCGGCAATAGGCAATTAAATGCCACTTTTTGTCATAATTGCAAAGACTAATGGGTTCAACTAAACGTTTACTTTGTTGCTTATTGTACTTGGCCGTGTAGTCAATTTCAAGTACCTGTTGATTGGCCAAAGCACTCTGAATATCCAGCAAGAATAGATTGTCGTTTTTTTGCCCCCAGGTATCAGTACTAAAAACACTTACTTTGGCATGCAAATTTTCAAGATGCTCCTGTTCGCTCTCTTTTAATACAGATTTCACCTTAAATAAAGCACCTTCAAAAGCCTTACTTACCTTCTGATCCGACAGTTTAGCCACCAATTTATCGGCCAATAAAAAAGCACTTGCTTCTTCGCGTGTAAACATAACGGGTGGTAAATGAAATTCGGAATTGAGAAAATAACCTATACCCGCTTCTGCTCCTATGGGTATACCTGCTTCCTCCAAAGCACGTATATCGCGATATACAGTGCGTAAGCTAATTTCAAACCTATCTGCTATTTCCTGAGCCTTAACAATCTTCTTACTTTGTAATTGAATAAGAATGGCACTTAAACGATCAATTCTATTCACCTATAATAGTTTATTGATTTTGGATTGATATTTACTCTAAACTACAGTATTTATGAATTATGTCCTAATGCCAATGAAGAATAGATTAGATAGGGAACGGTTCTTTATTCACCTATTGCAAACAGAGAACCGTTCCTTGAATAATTATGACGCCACTTCAATTTGAATCTCGGTCACACACTTACTCTGATCCTCAAAATCGCAATGGTGATACACCTCGCGATTGGTCCATTTTAGTTCATAACCTTCTTTGCTCATTTTACCAAGCAAGTCATCATACACTTGTGCAAATTCACTCCAGGCACCAGTAAAGGTATGGCTTACACAGTTATATTCTTCCAGCTCAACAAACTTCACAAACTCGGTATCAGTTCCTTTTTTAGCAACTGGCACACAAACATTCAACTGAAATTCTGTTTCCATTTTGCCATCACAGCCTATGTAGTTCCATATTTGTGGTCCAACAGGCTCCAGTCCTTGCTTCTGTAATTCATTATAAATTTGCTCAGGCACAACTCCTACTGCTTCACCAATTTTTTCTAATGTTGTTTTAAAACTGTGTGCTGCTACCAATGTCTTTTCAATAATTTTTGTTTCCATATCGATTAAGTTTAAATTAATTTTCAGCAAAGAAAAAGGTAGCAAGTGACAACAGTATGTCAGTAGTAAAACAGAAAAGCATTTTTTATTTCAATAGTTCAGCGAAAAAATAAAACACAGAGACACTGAGGTACAAAGTTCTTTTCTTAAATTATTAACAGCATTCAACTTCAATTATTATATCTACATTTGTAATTGTGATTGCTGTGAACGAAAATACCAGGACTATGCATTTCTGTTTTAAACAATGGAGCAGAAAAGGCTATGCCATTTTTAACTCACTTGGCCGTGTGGTTCATATTAGTGCCCTTTCAACAAGTGTTTCACAAAGTATTGGGCAGCTGGTAGTCATTATTGATTCTATTATTCATCAAATACTGGAAGATGAGGAAGACGATGACATCATGCTTTCAAAGGAAGATTTATTAGTATTACAACCTGTAACTATTGACATAGTAGAATACTTACCTGAATTAATTAAAACGACATACAAACTGCCGTTATTGAGGATTATGCCTTGATAGCGGTTTTTTTTTAGAAAAATTATGGTGGATATATTATTAGATAAAGTTTTAAGCGGGGGACAAATAGGTGAGACAGAAGCCCTGCAGTTACTTAAAACAGAAGACAAGGAAAAACTTTACGAAGCCGCCAATACAATTCGTAAGCATTTCAAAGGAAACGAAATGGAAATGTGCTCCATACTGAATGCCAAGTCGGGAAAATGCACCCAGGATTGTAAATGGTGTTCGCAATCGATGTTTCACAATACCGATGTGGAAGAGTATGAATTAGTCGATTTAAAATTAGCGGAAAAGCAAGCTAGAGAGAATGCCGATCAGGGCGTGTATCGTTTTTCCTTAGTCACCAGTGGGCGCTCCATCTCCAACAGAAACCTAGACGAACTATGTGGTGTGTATAGGAACATTCAGAAAAATACAGACATTCACCTTTGCGCCTCAATGGGATTGCTTAATCGTTCGCAACTCGAAAAGTTAAAAGCATCGGGTGTTGAACACTACCATTGTAATATAGAAACAGCTCCTTCCTACTTTAAATCGGTGGTTACCTCACATACTATTGAGGAAAAATACCGAACCATACGCTTTGCCCAAGAATTGGGTATGGGTGTATGCTCAGGTGGTATCATTGGTATGGGCGAAACAATGAAACAACGCATTGAAATGGCCTTGACCTTACGAGATTTGAAAGTGGTATCGATACCAATCAACATATTAATGCCGGTTGAAGGTACTGGTATGTCAAATTATTCTCCATTAAGCGATGAAGAAGTATTAACGACTTTTGCCCTATTCCGTTTCATTAATCCCATGGCTAATATTCGTTTGGCAGGAGGTCGAAATTTGATTTCGCACATTCAGGATAAAGCGCTTAAATCGGGTGTAAGTGCTGCATTAGTTGGCGATTATTTAACCACCATTGGCACCAATATCCAACAAGACAAAGCCATCTTCGATAAGGCTGGTTTTTCATTGCTTAAGGATGAAAAGTGTTCTGCGGCTTCTCAACAATGACCTTTTTGACTTTCGCCTTAGTATCTAATGATACCAATTGTAAACTTTAAGCAAGATATTAAGCTCAAAAAAGGCTAGCTAATGAATGTAGTCGGCCTTTTTTTAACACGCTTCATCATCAACATTTTATGTACTAACTGATATTAACAAAAATATATTGATTTGGTAATACAACAAGCTGCCAATAACAAGTTTAAACTAATCATCACTTTTACTCAAGCGTAATGATAGATCGTTAGCTCTCAACTCCACCAAAGTTGATGTAAAACGCTTTACTTTCCATCGGTGATTAAAAAGCAATAGCTCCTTTGTACCAAAGGCAAGTGAGAGAAAAAGCTCATCATCATCCTTATCCGAACCAAAATGCACCTCATCAGATTCGTCATCTGCTTCCCAATTACCACTTTTAAGTTCTACCTTGTCGTATACTAAGCTATAGGCTCCTTCACCTTCTACCACATTGTCTGATAATTGACTCTCATGATTGGCCTGTACCTTCCCAAGTTCCGAAAATGTTAACTTTATCTGCGGATGCTCAAGTTCACGTTTGCTTAGCGAATGCTGAAATGCAACTTGCCACGATCCTTTTGCCAAAGCTTCATTTAGCAATTCCTTGTCTGTTATTTTGTCTGAATCTGATGAGCAGGCACCCAAACAGCTCAAACATAAAATAACTACCAATGTTCTTATTCCTTTCCTTTTCATAGCACGAAGTTTTACTTAAATATACTACCCGTACTTTGCCTTAATATTAAGCCTACATTAGCCGTGTATTAAGCATTGCATATACCTATTAAATAACATTCTACTATGATTTTATTAGTTCCGAAGCCAATATCACCAAGGCATCGGAGCATTTTAGTATTTCAAGCTACTTTCTTACCCCTATCGAACCCCTTGATTTTACTTTCCCGCGGAAGTTTTGACCAGCTCTCGCGGGATTTTTTTATTCCCTCGGATAAAATATGAACATTCTCGTGCAAGGTGTGATATCCCTCGTGCTTTTTTTTTGAATTCTCGTGCACTATTGGGCTGTTCTCTTATGATTTTATTTGCTTCTCGTACAATTTTGAGGGGTATTCGTGTAAAATATGGAAGTTCTCGTGGGTTTGGATATGAAAGTGTAATTCGTGCTTTTAATAAGAAGGCTCTGATTACAAATCTGCGCCGGCCTTTGAAGATTAATTTATAAGTGAAAAGCCTTACAATTCTGATAATACAGAATGACAAGGCTTATATTTTTATACAGGCTGGAGGCCTTGTTAAAGGTGACGTAGCCAGAGGCATACGCCGAACGATTTACATTATTTAGTGGCTACGCTTAACGGCGGACATTTCAGGTCGAATTAAGAGTTATTCTTCATAAGGGTAAAACACTTAAAAAAGGAAGGTTACTCCAAGATTTAGTCCCGGCATAGGGTGTTCTCACAAAGATTCTGACCAAACGTCAGGCTCTTTTTTTGCCCAAGCAACTTGGGGTATTAGGTCTACATACCTAGGGCTTATAAGCCCAAACACCATGGAAGCATAAGTACAATTAATCTGGATAGTATAGCCCAAAGTTTTTGGGTTGTGCTACTCAAGACAATTGGGTGTAAAAAAAGCCCCACTCCGAATAATGAGGCCTGATATTGCTGTTTGAATTTTCTACTTGTGCTTTTATAGTAGAGGCACTGATTACACATCAGCACCTGCATGGGCAATACCCCAAGCGCTTATAAACAATGACAATCCAGGCTGTAGGTCTGAAAAATTTATTAGCCCGAGTTAATTAGTTTGCCTTTACCATATCGATAAAAGCCAGAGTTATTTCAGTAGTTTGGTCTTTCCCTCTTTTTTTATATTCTGCCCATGGGCATCCTCCTGAAGTTATTATGTTTCCATCTTTTACTAGTCCATTTCCTGCATAAACACTCCCCGCAAAAGCACTTTTTGCGCTTTGGTCAGAATACAAAGCGTATTTTTTGCCTCTGAGTGCACCGGCTTCAGCAAGTAAATATACCGAAGCAACTTGAGCTGCAATTGGTTTATTGCTTTCAACAGCGATTTTTACAAAAGAAACAATCTCCTCTGTTGTATTATCTACTATCATACATGGAATTATAAATCCATCGTATTCATCAATCTTTACACTACTTAGCTTGAGATCGGGAGTCAGTGAAACAGCACCTTCATGAAGTCTGTCTCCTGAGACTGTTGCAGTATGTACTTCAAAACCTGATTCCTTAAGCATCTTACTCATCTTAAGTGCTTCATTTTCCAACATAAATTCTAGCTGTGAAGACTCTTCTTTTATTAAAATGAGCACCTTTTTGGTAGTTTGAGACAGAGAAATTGAGCTAGTTAAGAGTGTAATAAGTATCAATACAATTTTCATGATAAGTGTTTTAAATGAGAAACAATGGCAAAGATCAGTAACATAACCAATTATGTCATACATTGTTCACAATAAACTTAACTCTTATCAGGGTAGTTCGACTAAGTTGCAAACTTTGCCGAACGGAGAGCGACTCAGCAAACATAAAGGTAAACGAACATATCTTCAAATCAATTCATCTTTAATCACTAATCCATAATCAATCTTTGCTAATTCCATTCCCAAAAACTTATGCTTATCAACTAACCACTACGGACTACTGACTAACATCTCTTGACTTTAAAAAGCCCCATTCCGAAGAATGAGGCCAATCTAAAAAACTCCCCTGATATACAAGCCCATCACTTAGACATGTATCTTTTCATGCTCATCCTGCTATTTGCATCCTATTTTCATGGGATTGGCAAGTTTTACAAACCTGAATATTCCAATGAGGAAAATGCCACTGGGCATATTTGTATGCACCTTCAGATGATGTAAAATCACCTAACAAAAGTTCTTTCTCAATACTCGTTAATTGATCACAACCCAGAACGTGTATGCTACGTTCGCCTAATATGTCCTTTTTTAATTCTAAATAATAGCTCGCCATATTAATTAGTATGAAAGCCCTTGCTGAAGCAAGGGCTTAATAAATAGTAGAAGTTAGTCACACATGATACTACTTATTTAATATTCTTATTTATACTACTGTATTAGCTTTTGAATCATTGCCTCAAAGGCTTTGTCGGATGGCACTGGTGCAAAAGCATCGATAATAAGACCATCATCACTAATAATCATAAAGCGAGGTACGGTCATTAATTCGTATGCCTTCAAGCGTGGACGTGGTGTTATGTATTGCGTTGATGTTTTAGCATGTTCGGCCAGGTACTTCTTCCATGGTTTCTCTGATGAATCAATGCTAAGTGAGATAAATTCCATCTTATCACTTTGGTATTTATCGGCCAAGGCTTCGAAATGAGGTGACTCAGCCTTACAAGGTCCACACCAAGTGGCCCATACATCAATAACTAATATTTTACCTTTTAGATCATCTAAAGTAATCACTTTACCATCTATTGATGTCATTTCAAAGTTCTGAGCTTTCTGACCAGGGATCAGCTTATTGTATTTTCCAAAGGCTTGGTTGAGGATGCCTTTATACTTGTCTGTTCTCAACTGTGGCTCTTGCTCATTTTTTTGACTAAGCACATCCGCTATAGGCCCTTTGCGATTAAGCAGATAAATAAGCTCCTGTACTTTCAAGAAATCCAGTATCTCGGCATCCATTTTATCTTCTCCAAGTTGTTTTATACAAGCACTACTAACACTTAGGTAGGCACCAATATTTAAATAATCTTTATCATGACCACCAGCCAGGTAGCTGGTTATATCACTTTGAAATAGATTTGTAATACTATCGGCATATTGAGCCATCTCTTCCTGAGGTACTTTTTTGGCATAAGCGTCTCGATAACCGAAGGACATTAAAGTATTAGCTCCATCAAAAAGAATGCGACCATGTTCCATTTTTTTAAACTGAGCACTCACATTATTTAAGGCATCTAGTTTTTCCTGTTTGTTTTTAATATGCTTTGCAACACGCTTACCCAATTCAATGGCCGAAGGATCGCCTTCCATAATATCAGTTCCGTATAAGTAAGAACCCGCTTTGGGGAACGGACGCTCTTTTAAATAATCACAAGCTTCGGCACCAGTACCACTAAAAACAGCATCCAAAGGAGCATCCATGTCCAACGATAATTCCAAGTTGTCACCAGGAGAAAGATAAAGGGTATTTCTACCCAAATTAAAGTAGGCCGGCTCATCTAATTCAAAATTGAGCTCAAATTTATTTTGCTCATCAGTTTTAAATTGAATATTCTCTTTCAACAATTGTGCTTCTGGTGTTCCCTTTGACAGACTCACCTCCGATTGAAAGTTTCTTAATTCACCCTTAAGTTGAACTGTTTTGTTTTGTGCCATTGAGTTCACAATACCTAAACACAACAGGGCTATAATTAATGCTTTATTCATAATCTTAGATTTAATCAAGTAGTTCTTTTAGTTTCTTATCCAATGCCGCACCCCTTAAATGCATGGCAATTATTTTCCCGCTGCTATCAACCAAATAATTCGCAGGTACACCTTTAACACCATACATTTGCACTACCGGGCTTTTATAAGCTTTTAAGTCGCTAACATTCACCCATGGAATAGCTTCTTCCGTACTAGCTTTCTGCCACGATTTACGATTGTGATCGAGGGTAAAAGCAACAATTTCAAAGCCTTTGTCATGAAAATGTTTATGCGCTTCTTTCATATGCGGAATCTCTGCACGACAAGGACCACACCACGATGCCCAAAATTCAACCAATACAAACTTGTTCTGCGCTAAAACTTCTTTTAGGTGAAATTCTTTATCGTTTAAATCTTTGGCCGTAAAATCCTTCACCTGGTCCCCTACTGTTATTTCTACTTTATTGGCCTTTGCTTTCTCTGCCGATACAATGGTGTGTTTCAATAAAAGTAACTCATCTATAGCACCTGTTTCTTTCTCTAGCTGCGCCAAATCATTTTCCCAATTATCATAGCTGCGCATTTTTTTATACGCAAACAAACGCGCTACCGGATCGCTGTGCTTTGAATAAATAGCCTGATAAGTATCTTTTTCCAGTTGCTGATACTTATTTGCCAACTCTTTATAGTTTTGCATTTCTGCATCACTTGGATTTTCATCTCCTTCTGATTGAAGCATTGTCATGTAGCTCATTAACTCTGCCTTGGCCGCTTTTAATTCAGGATTAGACTTAACATCATCAATTATGATGGTGTGATATAAGCCACCTTGTAGCACCGCATCTTCTTTTTTATCAGCAAAGGCTATATCAATCGTACTGTCCTCTAAAATCATCTCAAATTTCCAACCTTTATAAATGCCTTCTTTGTCGTAAATTGAAAGATACACCAGACGTGGATTCTCTACATCGCCATTAATAGTGAATGCCCCATTACTTATAAGGGCTTGTTCAGTAAAATGCCCTCTGCCAGATGTTGTATCAGGCATGTATATTTTAATACTGTCTCCATTAAATTTCTCAAGGCCTGTTCCATTTATGGTAAATACTCCCGTATCTTGAAACTGACACGATATGGCGGTGAGGAGAATAGTGAGAAATAATAATTGCTTCATTTTAAAAGATATAATAAACTAAGCCTCTCAATGTTGAGAAGATTAATTGAGATGAATAAATAGTGTTGGAAAACAATTCCACCCCAGACCAATAAAATATCCGGAGTGGAATAATTCTTAGTATGTATTTTGCTTAACCGATCCTTCTGTTAATTTAATAACCTCTTGTGGCAATGGCCGTGCATACTTGCGACTATTAGGTTCCAAGGTATAATTAACAATAGAAGAATAATCAACTGAAGTTTCACCCAATTCATAGAAAGTACGAGTAAGCGTAATCGGGTCTATTAAACCTTCGGCATTTAAACGCTTCAAGTCCGACCAACGCGAAGAAGTAAAAGGTAATTCGCGTCTTCTTTCATCCGCCACCAATTGCACGGCTTCCTTAATGGTAGTGGGTGTTGCAAGTTCAGAATATTCTGCCGCTCTAAAACGATTTATTCGAACCATTTCAACATGCTCCATACAGGCAGCATAGTTGCCATCACGCGCTTCACACTCGGCCAAAATCAAGTACATTTCAGCAGCATCTGTTCCGGTCATTACGTTACCCCCAAATTTTTTATAAAGCTCATTATTTTCAGTCATACCAAACCAGCCACCTAAATAATCCTGAGTATAAAAATACAAGCGCATATCTTCCGGCTCATAAGCTGCCAAAAGATCCTTGCTGGGAACATAAGCCCAATCACCATGATGGAAAATTTTATATTGGCTTTTCCATCCTTCGTAAAAAGCAGGCGCATATGAACGTAGGAATGAAGTTGAAGGCACTTCGTATTCACCAACCGGAATAATTTGCACCTCGGTCTCCATATTCACCATTTCTGAATGCATTGACAAGGCGTCAGCAGCATACTTTTTGGCATTCACAAAATCATGCATGTATAAATAATACCTAGCTGCCAATGCAGCGGCCGATGCTTGACTCTCGCGAATAGTGTTAACTTTTTCTGTCTCAATCTTTAAACCTTCGCTAAGGTCAGCTTCTATTTGTTGAAATGTTTCTGCTAAAGAAGCTCTTACAGTTTGCTCCCCAAAGGCTGTGGAATTTTTAATGGGTAATCCCATCTCTCCAGCGTTTGAAGCATTTGGATACAAACAATATTTGATAGAAAGTGCTAAATACTTATTGGCTTTTATCAAATGAGCTTCAGCCTTCAGGTTATCTTTATCTTCAAGGGAACCTTCCAAATCGTGCACATTTGCAATAATAAAATTACTTTGCCAAATACTGTTAAATGCGTCGTTCCAATTTCTATCTTCAACTGAAGACAATTTATCTTGCCAGGCAAAATCCTGAACTTGCGCATAGCTTATCCATCCGCCAAGCGCATCATACACATTTAAATGGTAATTAAAATCATCAGACAGATAATCACAACGCACATCTTGAATTATTGTGGCATCATAATCCGTATTATTAAGCAGTAGATCAATATCTTTTGTCGTTAATATTTCTTGCTGACTGGCCTTGCTAGGTGGTTCATCCAGAAAATCCTCACACGAAGCAAAAACAAATGCTGATATAAGTAATATTGAAAATATCTTTTTCATAATTGTTTCTTATTAAAATGTTAGACTTAAACCAATTGTATAAGTAGTCTCTGGTCTGAAGTAGGAACTTCCCATTGGGTAATCCGGGTCAATACCTAATTCATTAGCTGTCCACAGCATACCCACATTATTGATATGTGTATAAACCCTGAAATTAGAGCATCCAAACTGCGAGGTGATTCTATGTGGTATGGTATACGATAACATCACTTCTTTGAATCGAATATAAGAAGCATCAGCCACTCTCGACTCCAGATATCTGGCATTGGTACTATACTGACCATAGGCATCAATTCTCTGTTCAGGTAATGGAAATTCACCAGTGGCCTCTTCATTACCAATTATTAGTTCATCCAGGTTTTTATGATAATTCATTGTTTCCAAGCGGTTACTATAACTGAAACCATCGACCAACATATGATGACCAAATTTGCCGGTAATCGTGGCCAGTAAACTAAAACCTTTATAAAAAAATTCATTGGTTAAAGAGCTTACATGAGGAGCTATGCGTGTTCCCTGAAACCAAGCTAAGTCAGTTGCTGTAATGCCTGTATTCGTCAGGTTTACTGTCGCATCATAAACTTCCCCGTTTTTAGCTCTTATGGTTGCAACCCCGTCCTCATTAAGGCCATTATACTTAATGGCCCAGGTAGGTAAGTATTCATATCCTTCAACAAATGATTTGCCTGACAAAAAATTGTATGGAATATATGCTTCTTTAACCTTATTAACCATACTGTTGTTATAAGCATAATTAAGAATTGGTTTCCATAGTACGGTATTAGCAATATTAATATTAGCATTCAGATTCAATTCAAAACCATTGTTTTCCATATCGGCCACATTAAAGGCCTGTAGCGTTGTACCATCAGTAGAAGGCACTGAAACCTCAGCTATTAAGTCTTCACTATTTTTGTCATAGTACTCAACTGAACCAAAGAGCTTATTATTGAACAACGCAAAATCTAAAGCAACATTTAATTGACTTACACGCTCCCATCGTAAGGATGAATTTCCAAGGTCAGTTAGACTAGCATAATCATAACCCGCTCCAGAATATGGGCTTGAACCTGATTTATACGATATAGTTGGCACCATGGAAGAGAACTGATTACTATTACCATTAACACCATAAGTCGAACGTAAGGTCAATCGGTTAAGCCATTCCTGACTTTCCATGAAAGCCTCTTTTGATAGTTGCCAGCTTCCACCCACTGACCAAAATGGCGAATAGCGGTATTTAGCTTCATCAACCACTAAGTTCGAGGCATCTGTTCTAACACTTGCACTAACGGTATATTTATCCTTATACGTGTATCCTAGATTCGAATACAATGAAAAATACCTACCTGCTCTTCCAGTTAAGGCTGGCTCATATATATGATCTCCTCCTGTAATGATATTACCAGTTGAATTCCTATAATAGGCACGTTGCAGGTTATTCATTTTATCAGGAACGGAGCTCATGTAATTCTTATGATTATAACCGAATAACCACTCACGGCTTGTTTCCGTGTCATTTCTATTTGTTTCAGTACCAGCAATGAAATTAAATGCATGGTCACCATAATTCTTGACAATACTTAACTGATTTCTTAACAAATATGAAACCACATTTGTATTACCTAGATAAACGATTTCACCCATAGGTAACTGGTAGTCTGTTTCAGGATTAATGGCATAGGGCAACCTATCGAAAATGGTCTGATAATCCGTTAGTGTAAATAAATTTACCTGATCGCGAGTGTAATAGGAACCTTCGGTATATCTGTTTTTTGTTTTGTAGGATGCATTCTGGTATTGGAAACCCACAGTATATTTTATTCCCTCTGCTATTTTAAAATTTAAGCCCGCATTAATTCGAGTACTTAAAGTTTTAGTTTCAAACTTTTGCGTTCGCATATTCTGAAGCGGATTGTAGGTCATGTCATCATAGGCCCACCCAGATGTGTACGAGTGAAGGTCATTCATTACTTTGGAATTGTATCCCCTATTGTACTCCACATGATTATAATTTCCGTTCTCATCTAGTAATGTTTCGTATGGTGACATAGCTTGAATATCACGCAAACCAACGCCACTACTTTTATCATTTCTGATTTGCTCCATTATTGCAAAATCGAACTCCAACCAATCTTTCACTTGCATAACATTACGAAAGTTAATCAGAACGTTATTATCGCTATCTGATTCTATCACATGTTTATTGTCATTAAACATTACCGACAAAGAATAACGGTTTCTTTCTCCCTGTCCACGCAAGGCTACATTATAATTCTGTGAGAAAGACTTACGCAACATGTGTTCCTTCACCTGTTCCTGATACGATTGATTCATGAGTTTTTGGAAATCCGGCGTATCTATTGTGTACACAGGTTGCCCGATACCTCCATTAGCCAGGTGGTCTTCCCATTGCTTTTCAAATAAATAACCTGCCTTTGTAAACGATTGATTAATATCTTCAAGGTTAATAATGCGTTTTCCCCATCCTTGATTCCAAAGCATCTGTTCATATTCTATTTGCGACTGCGAACTGGCAATTGGATTGGCATAGTTCAAATCCACTTCATCGCTAAATTTAGCGTATGCTTCAACACTTACTTGCATGCCTTTTTTACCACTTCCTTTTTTAGAAGTGATAACAATAACCCCATTGGCTGCACGAGCACCCCAAATTGAAGCTGCAGCAGCATCTTTCAATACAGTAATTTTTTCTACATCATTACGGTTAATCGATTCTAGACCGCCATCGATGGCAAAACCATCCACCACAATAAGCGGTTGACCATCTGCTGTTAAGGAACTCTGTCCACGGATGGTAAACTGAGTATTACCGTCAGCATCAAGAGTTGTCTGAACACCCGCTACCAATGATTCAAGGTTCCCACCAATGGTTTCATTGGGGCTATTGGCTACATTATCACTATTAAGCATAGAAAACGAACCAGTAGCTCTTTCCTTAGAAATAGTTTGATAACCAGTTACAACAACTTCATCCAAACCCATCATATCCGGAATAAGTACAATATTAATAATAGTTCTGCCCTCTACAGGTATTTCTTGCGTCACAAAACCTAAACTCGAAATCTCTAGCACTAATCCTTCTTCATCAGGCGCTTCCAACTCATAAGTGCCATCAACAGCAGAAACACAACCACTAGTAGTGCCTTTAAAGCAGACGGCAGCAAAGGGCAAGGGCTCGCCTTTTTCGTCAACCACAGTTCCTTTGATAAGAATCTTCTTTTCTTCGGGTTGTTGAACTACTACAATTGGCTTCTTTGCCGCTTTCTTTACAACGATATATTCATCAATTACTTCAAAATCCAGACCTTTGTCATTAAGTACAGAAAAATAAATATCAGATAATTCTAATTCATTATTTTCCAATACAACGAGCTCATCCATGTCAATCTGACGATTACTGTAGATGGTAATTAAGCCTGTTTGGATTTCAATTTCCTTAAATAACTCCTTGTAAGTCATCTCTGTCTGTTCAAAAGTTACCTTTTGAGCCAAAGTGACAGCCGACATATTAATGAGCACTGCAAATAAAAAGACAACACTTATTTTCATAATTAATAGTGTTCGTCGTGATAGAATTTGTAGATTACTTCCACGACACATTCGTGTAAATTTCATAGATTTGTATTTAGACGTTAATACTTTCCGGAGGTGCTGCTACACTTTTCCGGTTTGAATTGAACTCGAATCGGAGGATGCTGCTACATCCTTCGATTTTTTTTAATATTTTGCTTTCACCAATACCGTATTGTCGTTAATCGTTATTTCCGACTCGGCTGATTTTTCAATAAGTCCCATAAATAATTTAAAGTCTGTTTCTCTTTTCATGGCGCCTGATATTTTTCGACCCTTCACTTCATTGTTCGAAAAGAAGAAATCAACATCGTACCAGCGCGATAATTTATTGGCCACCTCTTCCAGAGGCATGTTCTCAAAGCGGAAAATACCATCTTTCCAGGCTGTGTATAAATCGGTGTCTACTTCTTTAATTTGCAAGTCGACTTGTCCTTGTGTTAGAATAGCTTGTTGTCCTGGCTGTACCATTACCTCTTCGTTATTATAAAGTACAGCAATACTTCCTTCAACCAAGGTGGTTTGTTCCACCTTTTCATCCTCGTAACTCATTACATTAAACTGTGTACCATATACTTTTATAGCAGAGTTATTAGTTGTTACAATAAAGGCTCGTGTTTCATCTCTTGTTACGTCAAAAAGCGCTTCTCCTACCAGTTTAACTTTTCGTTCCCCACCAACAAAAGCTACCGGATAGCTTAATTTTGTTTCAGCATTTAGCCAAACCCTGGTTCCATCGGCTAGTATCAGGTTGTACTCACCGCCGCGAGGTACCACAATGGTATTGTATTCAACTTCACTTGCCTCTTCTAAATTGTCGTAAACCAGTACATCCAATGAATCGCTCCCAATTATTTCACCCTTGGTATTTTTAATGAACTGTTTACTTTCAGCATCAAGCGATACGAAACTTCCATCGGCCAATTGCAAATGCGCTTTTGTACTTCCGGGTTGAATAACATGAGCTTGTTTAGTTATTTCTGTGTCAGTATTGGTAAATAATAAAACCGACAAACCTATGGCAAGTGGCAATATAATTGCCGCTGCATATTGAAATAGGCGCTTAAGCTTAATTGTTGATTTAGGCTCTAATCTGGTCTGTAAACGTTCCCATTGTCTTAGTATTCTTTCTTCTGACACCTCTATATCAGCCTCTTTGTTTCGTTCAAGGTGTTGATACAATAAACGATGAGACTCGTCGGCCACTAACCAAAGCTCCAATTCTTGAAGCTCTTCTTGGCTAGCAATACCATGGAGGCAGCGCCATAATACGATGTATTCTATATTAATTTTTGCCATTCTTTTTATTTCTTCTTCACATTAATGACGTTCCTTTTTTTATTATTGGTGACAATACTTTAAAAAAGATCGTAAAAAATAATTTTAGAAGAAAAGAATGAATAGAATCAAGTTCTAAAATGGAAGTTTAAGGAGCGGCTCTTTTTTTGTGATTACCAATAAAGAGCCGCTCCATTTATAGCAGCAATTAACGCGATACAATCGCGCAAGAGCGTTAGGAGTTAAGCTTCGCTTTTTTCTAGTTCTGCTATGCGGAACAATTCGTGGTTTCAATTTCTTTTTTTACTGTCTAAAAGTAATTTTCTTGATAACGTACAAACCTAAATGAACCTGATTCACTTTTTAAACTATAGTGCCCAAGCAAGATCCATCCTTTGAAGCATTATAGAGGAAAAAGAAACAGAACCTTAATACCATACTGCAAGAGTTCAGTACGAATTTTATTTTTAGCGCGCTTAAGCTGCGTATTAACCGTATTAATACTGATATCCAAGTCTTCGGCAATATCATTTGCCGTATGTCCAATCACATATTTTCGTTCAAAGATATCACGCATCTTTTCGGGCAAATCAGCCAGACATTTTTTAATACGATTGGTTAATTCTTCATTAATCTCCAATTCTCCTGCACTTTCCATATAGGCTTCAATCAGGAAAACCTCATGCTTGTCTCTTACATCAAAATGGCGTAAGTAACCAAGGCATTTATTCTTAATGGCTGTGTATAAGTAGGCTTTGATTGACTTAATTTCCAGCGCTTCTCTTTTCTCCCAAAGCGTGGCAAATACATCCTGAATTAAATCTTCACAAGCCTCCGCATCATACACATAACGCTGGGCAAACTTAGCTAGCAATGGGTAGTATTGATGAAATAAGGAGCGATATACGTCCTTATTGCTCTTACGCAATTCACTAATGATTATCTTATCATTTATAAAATCCATTCGTAACTATCTCTTGGCTTAGCCATGGTTTAATTTCAGCCTAAAGTAAACGGAAATCTTGGAATCTAAAAAATGATAGTTGTGAAATGGAAAGATCTAGCTGAGTCTTTTATGTAAATATTACGTGCATTACAATCGCTATTTAACAATTTACTTCGGTATAGTTCTAAGTTCTATTAGCTGTCCTTCGAACATCAATTGATACAGATTCGATACATCTTCGAGGCTTGTTCGTACTTGCTTCGGGTGGGCTTCGATCCTATAGAGCCGAACAATACCCGAAGAACACCCGATCAAAGGCCGATTATGCTACGATTATGGTTAAATGAAGACTCAAGGCAGATTCAATAACATATCCTGGTATTATGCTTTAATAAAATCTGACAATTCGAAATTAGCCTGTTTTGAAGCCTAAATTTTATGAAACGTAGATAGGATCGTTTGAAAACTGATCGTTAAAATTCGTTCGATAGTTGTCGAATGAAAATTTGATGTTTAAACATGGCATTAAGCTCGGGAATATACCACCAGTCCAATGCCATTAAATCTATATTATTTCCTCTTCAGTCCAAATAACACACCCACCACTCCTACTCTTCTTATTACCAATTCATAAAAGGCATAACTGCCAATAAAGGTAATGAGTGTAACTAAAAGTAATTTAGCTGAAACAGGGAAGTCCATAGGTAGTATCCACACACATCCCAGGTATAAAAATACCATATGAATAATGTATATTGGATAAGCAGCCTGACTGAGGTATTGTAATGTTTTACCTGGGCGATTCAAATACTTATATCCAAACCCAAATACGCTAAATACCCAAAGATTTGACTCAATTGACAATAAGTAATCGGGCGCTCCCATCAACTCATAAACAACCAAACGCGTCAGGTATAAACTAAATGCCATAACAAAAAATAACCATCGCCATTTACTTACCATTCGCCAGAATCCATCACCACTATAAATAAACAAGTAACCAAAAAGAAATGCCAGTAAACCTAGAAAAAAACCATGCCAGGTCATTGAGTACATTTCAAAATGTTCGGGAGCCATAATTTCAGCTTCCACAACAAAAGGCGACATCACTATTATTACTGTGAAAGGTGAACTAAAAAGCTGATTTAATTTCTGCCTTAGTTTACCATTTTGCTTATGCTTTAAATAATAAAATATGGGCAATAGTATTAGTACATAGGCAAATATATTGGCCAAAAACCATAAATGTGCCCGGTGTGCAAAATAGGATATATCCTGACTGTAATACATTTGTGTAAGCATAATATGAATCGGAACGATTGCCAGCATGCCAAAAACAAGCGGTAAGAGAATACGCCAACTTCGCTCGGCAATTAACTGCTTCCAGGTTCTCTTTTTCATAGCAAAACATACGCCCATACCGGAAACGAAAAACAATATGGGGATACGCCATACATTTAGCATAGCCATTGGAATCCATATACTTTCCATTGATTCACTGCTAGTAATAAAGCCAACAAGCGTGCCCCAGGGCTGAAATACTATGGCCACATGATAAATCAATAACAAAGCGATGGCTATTACTCTAAGCCAATCTATGTCGTATCTTCTTTCTGTTGAGTTCATAAAACTAAAGTTCAGTTTGTTATTTAAAAATTAACTCAATCTACTTCAACATATCAGCTATTATCGGTCGCACCTTTTCCAGACGGTCGTAATCCAACCTTAAACCTAAAGAACCAAGATCCTTATTAAGTTGTTCATAAATCGGCTTCACATCCGAAAATGGCCCAGCTACACTTTGGTACGGTGTAGCTCCGTAATTATTAGTTGCCTGCTTATTGGCTCCTTTATTTATTAGACTACTCACAATCTCTTTTCTGCCAAAAAATGCGGCGGTATGCAAAGCTGTTGATCCATCGGCACTTTTTATGCTCAAATCAGCGCCACCATTTATCAAGACATTGGCAACATCCGTTCTATTAAAAGTAATTGCAATGGATAAAGGCGTTGAACCATATTGATCTTTCACATTTAAATCACTCCCCACTTTAATGTGTTGTTTCATTGAATTAACATCCCCCATAAAGGCAGCGGCATGTATATCAACCTTTGGTTTTTGAATGTTTGTGTTTCCTTTTTGCGAATCACCACTTGTGTTTTTACAACTAGCATTTAACAACACCATAACTAAAGTAAAAATAATGGTGAAAGAGATTTTAGTCTTCATTTTTTGAGTTTTCATTGCTTTTAATTTGTGTTCAATAAATATGTATTTACAGAACAGGTTCATGATATATTTTCAACAATGTAAAGGTGGGTGTAATGCTGATGCACTACCAATCAAGCATAAAGCAAAGAACATAAAACTTGCAGCGACTGTAAAAACTATGACGCAGGTCTATCAACTATGACGCAAATGCGACTAATACCTTATCAAAATGATCATCAAAATAAAAACAAGCACTCCCGATTTTAAATGCAAATATTGTATCTTCAAACACCAGTATTAACAATCTTTTTTTACCTAAGCCTGATGGAAAACGAGTTTTTAAACCAGATTAAAGCACTCATTCTACAAAACATATCGAATGATAAATTTGGCGTAGCTGAATTGGCTTATGCTGCCGGAATGAGTAGATCAAATTTGCTTCGTAAAATTCAAAAGTACACAGGCGATTCGGTGAGTATTTATATACGTAAAATAAGGTTGGATGAGGCATCAAAATTACTAAGACAAGATGCTTATACTGTCTCAGAGGTTTCTTATCGGGTTGGTTTTAGTAGCGCGTCCTATTTTATTAAGTGTTTTCGCGAGCATTATGGTTATCCGCCAGGTGAAATGAATAATAAGGCGAGAGTTGAAAAGGACATACAATATGAACGAAAGTCAAAAGCATATAAAAAGGTAATCATTTTCAGTGCCGCTTTTCTAGTCCCATTAATCATTTGGATACTCGTTTATTCACCTTTTTCAGAACAGAAAAATGAAACTAAAAAATCAATAGCTGTACTGCCGTTTAAAAACGACAGTAATGATTCAACTAACGTTTATATCGTTAATGGCTTGATGGAGTCGATACTTGATAACCTTCAACAATTGGAAGGTTTAAAGGTAATTAGTCGCACTTCGGTTGAGAAATATCGCAACAGTAAGCTCAGTATTCCGGAAATAGCTGAAGAGCTTAATGTGAGTTATTTTATTGAAGGCAGCGGTCAAAAAATTGGTGATAATATTCGCTTAAGTGTTCAGTTAATTGAAGCCAGAGCTGACGATCATATTTGGAGTGAGCAATACAACCGACAGATCAATGATATTTTTGATATTCAAACAGAAGTAGCCAAACAAGTTGCTAATCAAATACAAGTTCACATCAGCCCCGAGGAAGAGGAGCGTATTTCGCAGCTACCAACAGATAACATTGAAGCTTATGAGCTATTTCTGCAAGGTATAGATTTACTGAACGAAGAAAGCAAAGAGGGACTTTATGCTGGTATTCCCTACCTTCATAAAGCCATTGAACTTGATTCTGAATTTGCACGTGCCCACGCAGCATTGGCATTGGCTTATTATTACGTTGATCTGTTTGAGGCAGGAACCGTCTTTTCGGATTCGCTTAATTATTATGCCGATAAAGCACTATTGCATAACCCCAAATTAGCTCAAGGCTTAACCGCCAAAGCACTCTATTACATTGATAATAACGAATACGGCCAGGCTGTTACATATCTGGAAAAAGCTCTGGAATACAATCCGAATTCAGCATTAGTTATCAACACCTTATCTGATTTATATGGAACTCATATACCAAACACTGAACTTTACCTGGAATATGCTCTTAAGGGCGTTAGCTTAGATATTGCATCCAATGACTCCAGTACGGCAAGTTATACCTATCTTCATTTGAGCAATGCCCTCATTCAAACAGGCTTCACCGATGAAGCCATTCGGGCCATCAATAAATCCTTGGCTAATAATCCCAATAATTTATTCTCCGAATATGTAAGGGCTTATATACTTTACGCCAAGCACAAAGATTTGAAACAAACCAAAGAACTTTTAATTGAGGCTCTGGAAAAAGATCCCAGCCGTTTTGACATTATGCAAGAAATTGGCAATGCTTGCTATTACATGCGCGATTGGGAAGAATCCTACTCCTACTTCAAGCAATTTATAGCTATTAAAGAGGCTTTACAGTTGGATGTATACGTACATAAAACAGCTGAAATCGGCCTGGTATATGAAAAAATGGGTTTTAATGATGAAGCCAATCAATTTATGTCTCAATTTAAAAGCTACCTGGAGACAGATGAATCAACTTATACACATCTAAACCTGGCTTTATATTACTCATACCTAAACAAGCCTGACAAAGCCTTTGAACACCTTCGACTATTTAGTAAAGAAGAAAATTTTCAATACTGGATAATACTCTTTATTCCGATGGATCCATTGGTAGATAATATCAAAGATGATCCAGAGTTTGACCAGCTTATGGAACAATTGGAAAACAACTTTTGGCAAAGCCACAATCGTATTAAAAAGCAACTGCTAGCAAAAGACCTATTGGATTTTTAAGCTATTTTTTTTTACAAGAGCCTCGTCAAGAGTGCTAGACATGCATCCATATAATAAGTTGACCTATGACAACTTAACACTATCGCCACATTAGTTCCTAGTTTCGCATAGCGGAACCATTTGTGATAATTATTTCAATTCGTGGGGGCTATCTTATCACTGTTTAAAACAATTTCTCTGATTGCTATGGTGAATTAAAGATACTTAGCTTGCAACTTGATTGGCAATGAATTCAGCGCATAAAAGATTATTACCAATAAAAATCACTTTTGGCATCAACATTTTATCGTTTTATACCTTATAGTATAACGAATATTCAGATTGATAAAAGTGATTAAAAATGATTGATTATAAGAATACCCTGCATATTGTTTACGGTAGTAGAACTGGTAATGCCAAAGCTGTTGCCGATTTAGCCAATAGATATGCCCTTACACTTGGTTTAAACACTGTCTTTATTGATATGCCAACCATTGATTACAATGAGTTGGGTAAAATAAATAATTTACTCGTATGCGTTAGTACGCATGGCGAAGGTGAACCTCCTGTTCAGGCCGAGAGTTTTTACGAGTATGTGCATCAAAGCAAGGATAAACTAAAATGTAACTATTCTGTATTAGGTTTGGGCGATAGCAGTTACCGTTATTACTGTCAAACAGGTGTGGATATTGATAAACGATTAGAAGAATTGGGTGGCCAACGTAAATTAGAGCTTGGCAAGTGTGATATTGATTTTGAAGATGCTGCAAAACAATGGGTAAAAAAGGCTATCGATATTTTTCAGATAGATTTAAAAGCGAGTCAACGACCTTCAGATAAGTTTATTTTTGAATTGGACCTTGAGGATGGAACAGAGAACGCCTACAAGGCCGAGTTGTTGGAGAAAAGAATGCTAACAGGAGCTGACTCCACTAAAAAAGTGCTGCACCTAAGTCTTTCCTTAAAGAATAGTAATATTGATTACGAACCGGGCGATGCCATTGGTGTATTTGGCGCCAACTCCAGATTATTTGTTGATGAGTTGTTGAATGAACTGGGTTTCGACAGAGCCTTTGCCGTAAAACAAAAAGATAATACTCGCCTATTAAAAGAGGTGCTTATTAACGATTATGAGTTAACGCTCCTCACCCCTATTGTTATTCAAAAATATGCCGATATTATTAATAACAATACATTAAACGAGTTAGTTGCGGATAACGCAAAGCTCGACAAATATGCCGAAACCAATGATGTGCTCGACTTGGTTCGCGATTTTAAAGGTGATATTTCAGAACTTCAATTTTTATCGATACTACGTAAATTGGCTCAACGTCTCTATTCGGCTGCATCCAGCAGAAGTAAAAATAACGATACTGTAGATATTACGGTTAAAATTATCGAAAATGAGGATAAGGGCCGAGTGCGCAATGGGGTGTGTTCTTCGTTTCTTTGGCACCGCCTTGATGTGGGCGATAAGGTACCCATTGCCCTTGAGACCATCGATAAATTTCGCTTACCTGAAGATGGTACTAAACCAATAATAATGATTGGTGCCGGAACAGGTATTGCACCATTTCGTAGTTTCTTGCAAACTCGTCAAACTCAAACCGGGAAAAACTGGCTAATTTTTGGAGAACGAAATAAAGCCAGTGATTTCTTGTATCAGAATGATTTAAATAGCTTTATTGAGTCAGGTACTCTGACTAAGCTGAGCACTGCTTTCTCACGCGATCAGGCAGAAAAATTTTACGTTAGTGATGTATTAAAAAAAGAAGGCGAAGAATTACAAAACTGGCTTAAAGCGGGCGCTATCATATACGTTTGCGGAAGCAAGGATAAATTAGCAAAATCTGTTCGTCATACTTTAAAACAAATATTAGCCGAGGGTGGCAATAATAGTTTTAAAGCCCTAAAAATCAATAATCAATATTTGGAAGAAGTTTATTGATATCCTACCCCTAAGTCCCCTTAAGGGGACTTAGGGGGACTTAGGGGTAGAATATTTGACAAGTTCATTTCGTATATTTATCCATTCACCAACTCCACCTTTTCAACCGGTTTTAACTGATCAATCCAGGTGGCTTCTTCATCGTAATGCATCAAAAATGGTTTATACGATTGTTTGTAATCGCGATGACGAATGTATTGTATGTTGAAATATTTTTCACCGTTTAAGGGATTTTCCTGAACACCTAGTATTTGCGCTTTTCCCATAGCTGCCGACATAGATGGCGCTGTAACCGTTTTAGCTAAACTAGAGGTCTTACGAATAGCTTTTGTATAAATATCATAGGCTTTTGCCAATGGCACCTGAAAGTATTGATATGGCCCTGTCTCTCGTTCGATAAACATGTAATATGGTATCATGCCCATACTTACCTGCTTGTCCCACATCTCAGCCCAAATATCGGCCGATGCATTAATGTTGTTGAGCAATGGTGATTGCGTTCGTATCTCCGCCCCTGTTGCTCGTATATTTTTCACCGCTTGTCGTACAGCATCCGTCTCCATTTCCTGATAATGGTTGAAATGTGCCATTATTGACAAGTGTAAACCTCCGTCAACAATTCGCTTGAAGAGATCCAACATCTCCTGTGCTTCGTCATTATACTCTGGTAAAAACACAAAAGGCCACCATGTTAATGATTTGGTACCAAAACGAATGGTTTTTAAGTTCGGAATATCAGCCTCAAATATTTTATCGATGTACTTACTTATTGTACGCGGACTCATAATCATTGGATCGCCACCAGTAAATAGCAACTCGTGCAGGTGCTCATGTTGCTTGAAATAATCGCATACACGATCAATTTCTTTCATCGAAAACTGCAAGTCAAGATCTTTCACAAATTGTGGCCACCTAAAACAAAAAGTACAATTGGCATGACATGTTTGTCCCTGTGTTGGAAAAAACAAAGCTATGTCGCGATATTTGTGTTGTACGCCTGGTAAGGGTTCACCATTAAGCGAAGGAATATTAGACTCTTGCTGTGCAGGATGAGGATTCAAACTCAAACGAATCTTATTCGCTATTTTTGTTATCTCATTTTCAGGCAAACCCGTTTCAACCGCTTCTTTAATCTCATTATAATCTTCCTGCTTAAGCATATGCTTATTCGGAAAAGTTAGTATATAACATGGGTCAGTTTCATAATTGGCCCAATCAATTAAATAATCAATTACATAATTATTGGCTTTAAATGGAAGTACCCTCGAAACAATTTCTATTTCATGCTTCACCTCCTCGGGAAGCATCTTCATATATTCTATCTGTCTAAAGTTCTTTACGTTGTAACTTACTATTTTCATTCTAAAAATTTGTGTTTATTCCCTATACAATAGAAACAGTGGTTTGCTTTATTTGTTGAGTAAGGCTACAATAATTATCTCATTTATACGCCAAATCCAGTCCTTATTAATATCAAGAATGCTCTACTTTTATTTTTACGCATTATTTTTATCATAAGAATAGATACTATTAGACTGAATTTACTGACATTTAGCGATCCTCAAAGTTTTATTTACTAAAACATTGCAAAATTTAGAGTACTATGTTTATTTTACAACATTATATTAATAGGTACTAATTATATACGATATCAAACCTTATTTTAATTAAATTATGAAGAATCAAAAATTCAGTTTACTATTTTTTACAATCGGCCTTTTATTATTTACATTGACCAGCTGCGAAAAGAATGATGAAGCAAATCCTATTACAGCCTCAATTGTAGGCGAGTGGAAGAAAGTTGATATTGACATTCAAACGCATGTAAATGGAATGAATATTATTGATTTCTATACGACTTATGGTGGACTTACCAAAGAAGAAGCCGAAGACGCACTTGAAATTCTATTGGGAACTATGGATTTTCCATTAAATTTAATATTAAGAGAAGACGATACTTATAATGCCTCAATGCAGCTCATAGCGCCGTATGACGGAAGGTATGTATTAGACGTTAATAATCGAACACTTACCTTAGATTCAGGAAAAGAATATGAATCGATTTTTGAGGTATTATTACTAAATGAAACTGATATGATATTAAAGCATGTTGAAACCAGTAATTTAGATGATAGTTTTCCTGAAATGGGGAAAAAGGTAGTTACTATGACTATTGATTTAAAACGTGTGCAGTAATTTCGTTCAAAAAATTAGCATAATAAGATTTAAAAAGCACCATCTTGTTCTGATAAATGGTGCTTTTTCTTTCTGTTCATTTTATCATTCTAAAGAGTTTTTAAAAAAGCCTCCTTACCCGGATAATTGAATTTACGGCGAGCCACAGCAGGAGGAAATAAAAAATAAACTACTTCGGCACTCGAACACAGCTCACCTTTGGAGTTTTTAACTTCCACGTACATAGTAGCCGTCTTTCCATCATTTACTTTCACCTCCGACTCGATTCTAACATCACCATGACTTAAGAATAAGGATTTATGATAATCCACAGTCATCTTTTGAGTTACGCCAGCCGTATCCAATAAAGCATAAACTGTCCAACTGGCAATTTCATCCATTATGGTTGATTGAATACCGCCATGAACCACATTATGATAGCCTTCAAAGGTTTTAGTTGGAGTCCACTCTGCATAAACCTTACTACCGTCGGTATAAAACTCCATTAATAAACCTGCCTTATTATCTGGAGAACAGCCAAAACAATGGTATTCATCTCCTTTTGCTGCGATGAAAGGGTTATTGATTTTTGTGAGATTTTCCATTTAAATGTTTTTGTAGTCTAATTGTTCTCGTCCGAATGCTCGCTGTTCGTGGTACTTGGCAACTCAACCTTCACCACTTTAAATTGATCATATACCAAAGTAGCATAAGGCGGAATAACATCTCCTGCACCTTTTGCACCATAGGCCAATGAATCAGGTAAAACTGCAATAATCTCATCGCCTTGTCGCAAATAAGAAACTACTTCGGTGAAGCCTTTAATTAGGCGTGTTGAATCAGCTGTAAAGGAAAAAAGTGAATCAGGCTCCTCAAAGCTATTCCACACAACTGAATCGCCAACTTTTAGGCTTAACAAAGTACCAACCTTAGCTCCGGATACAACCTTAGGCCCATCCCCCTTTTTCAAATATAAATACTTTAAACCACTAGCTGTTTGAATGGTGTCACCTAAATCTGAACTTCCCTCCGCTCCTTGTTTAAACTGGCATGACGTAGCGAATAGAGAAAGACATACAGCAATCATTAGTGTAACTTTCATAGAAATGTAATTTTAGTTTTTCTAAACCGAAAGTAGGACTAATAATGATCTTGTAAAAATTAAAGTTTAAATAATTATAGAAACAAATTTATTGCAGAAACCTTTTGGTGTATTCACTTATCGTTTTATGAAGAATCCCACACTCATAGATATGTATTGATTTTAAGCTTATTATTGTATTTTTATAGAATTAAAGACGGACTTCTTTTATTCAATCCTTATCAATATGCATTTAAATTCGTTCATATTATTCATTATCGGGCTTACAATAACTTTCAATGTTTTTGGACAATCAGTTCCATCAAAATTTAATAATCCAATATTATCGGGATATCATCCAGATCCTTCAATATGTAGGGTGAATGATGACTATTACTTGGTCAACTCTTCGTTTGTTTGGTATCCGGGTCTACCAATCTATCACAGTAAGGATTTAGTTAATTGGAAATTAATCGCCAATGCTATTGATCGTCCTGACATGGTAAGTTTTGACGGGCTACCAGATAAGTTAGGTCTGTTTGCACCTACAATTCGTCATCACGATGGTAAGTTTTACATCATTAATACCTGTGTAGCTTGCAAAATGAACTTTTATATTACAGCGACTAATCCTGCTGGTCCATGGTCCGATCCCATTTGGTTACCTGATGCACCTGGAATTGATCCGTCTCTTTTTTGGGATGATGATGAAAAGTGTTATTATACAGGCATGACAGATGTTGAGAAAGAAGATTGGCCAACACAAAAAGTAGTGTATAATCAAGAATTAGATTTAGAACAGAATAAGCTGGTTGGTGAACGTCACTATTTGACCTATGGTCATGCTAACAATGCTTCATATACTGAAGGTCCTCACCTTTATAAAATTAATGGTAAGTATTTATTATTGGTGTCAGAAGGTGGTACCGGAATGTACCATGCCCTGTCCGTTCATCATTCCGATTCGATCAACGGACCCTACATTAGCGATTATATCAATCCGGTATTAAGCCATCGTCACTTGGGAGAAGATTACCCTCTACATGCAATAGGACATGGCGATCTGATTGAAACACAAAAAGGTGAATGGTGGTGCGTAATGTTGGGGAAACGACGTATTGATCAGGTAACAACACTTGCCAGAGAGACATTTCTTGCCAAAGTCGAGTTTGAAGGCCATACGCCAATTTTTAATCCAGGCCAAGGTAAAGTTCTTTTGGAGCAAGACAGACCTAACTTACCATGGACACCAATAAGAAAGGAATCGGATAAAGATCAATTTAATAACGATCAATTAGATATGGAATGGTGCACCATTCGTACAACAAAAGATTCATTTTATAGCTTAAAAGACGGAAATCTAAAGCTGAACTTACGAAAGCAAGTTATGGATAGTCTCGTTAATTCATCGTTACTTCTTAAGCGTATCAAACATCACAAATTTGAAGCGAATACCAAAATGAGTTTCGATACCAATAAGAGCAATGAAATAGCAGGCTTAACAATTTATCGAACCAACGAAAATTATTATCAACTAATAAAAAGTAAAAATTCCCTTATCCTCATTAAATCCTTCAAAGGTAAACAGTCAGAGATAGCGCGCATACCCTATAAAAATAAAGAAGTATACCTTCATGTTGAAGCAAACGATCTTGAAGTACAATTTAGCTATGGAAGATCTGAACATTCATTAAACCCAATCGGATCAAAGCAAAGTATGCTTGTGATTGCCGATGATCAAGGCAATGCACAATTTAACGGACCAGGCATAGGTGTTTATGCAAGCAGTAATGGTATGCAATCGAAAAACAGCGCTTTATTTGATTGGTTTTACTACAAGGGTAAAAATTAATGGATGAAACTAAATTTCATCAATAATTCCCTTAATATCCTTTATCTCATTACTTGCTTGTTTTACCAACAAATATGTTGCAACTGGAATGGCCACTATCAAAAACACAATAATGTAAATATAAAACCAATGAGGTAAGGTCGCTTTAAATGTAGGCAGCATAATAACAAAACCAGCGATGTAAGATACAACTGAAACAATTGTTACAACAGAGACCTGGTTTTTTCGAAACTTATAAAACGACTTGATCTTGTTTCGGTAAACTTCGCTAAGCTCATCTATATCTATGTTTTTTAATCGATTGTAACTATAAGCTTCCACGGTAACACGTACAAAAATTGAAGAAAACATAATGGCCAAACCTGTACTTACCATATTGCCCAAAGGTGTAACAATCCATAAACCAGCAATTATAGCAGTAAGTGTAACTAACACCAGAATAGTAGCCATTTGCTTTCGCGACGATTTCTTTTTCTGTTCGAGCGCTTTATTAATTATTTCCTCTACGCTAGAAGCGGGACTTTTTTGCTGTTGCTGCCAGAGATTTTGTATATCGTTAAACTCGTTCATTTTCTAGTAGTTTTTTTAGTTTGTCTCTTGTTCGATGTATCCGTACTCGTAGGTTAGCCCTCGACAAGCCAAGGATTTCAGCCACCTCCTCGTTCTCTATGCCCTCAAGAAGTAATAACATCAGGTTTTTCTCCTCAAGCTTCATATAATCCAAGGCTCTGTAAACTTTAGCAAGCATTTCTTGTGCGTCTTTCGATTCTTCCGGTGAATAGCTTATCTCCGGCAAAGTATCTGCTGGTATTGCTTGCTTACGTTTATCCTTTAAGCGTTTCATACAGGTATTAAAGGCTATCCTATAAATCCAGGCTGAAATTGCTTTCGGATCTTTTAGGGTATCAAACTTGTTCCAAACACATATAAACACTTCTTGAGCTGCATCCTTAGCCCATTCATCTCTGCCCGAAGCATGCGCAGCACACAAACGGAAAACCTTTGGATAAAATTCGCTATATATCTTTTCAAATTCTAATTGACCAGGCATGCTTACTTTAAAAATGATTTAACTTGGGATATAAGCCATTCTTCTTGATCAAACATAATAAAATGACCTGAATTTTCGACATAAGCCATCGTTTTATCCGATAATTCCGCGTATTGATCTTCCATTATCTGTTGTGTTTGTTCCATACTCATTGGCACAGCAGCTAAAACAAGAGCAGGTACCGTTATTTTTGAAAGTTCTTTTCTGATATCCACCTTTAAAATATCGGTATATCCATGAACATAAGTCTTACGATCGGCCTCTTGCATCCAATCTGCAATAAGCGTTTTCTTTTCCTCATTTTTAGTCATAAATGAAGCCATTTGTATAGCCATCCCACTAAATTGTTCGTCATTCATGGCTAATATGCTCTTACTATAAGGCGAATCTGAACTAATGTTCTCAAGTGGTACACCAGGCATCATAACCGCTGCCATAGCTGATAATGCATCCACCAAAATGAGCCTTGAGCAAATATCACTGTTATTAATTGCTAGCTGCATAGCAAACAAACCTCCCACACTATGGCCTATAATAATTGGTTTCTCTTCAAAATTGTTACTTATGTATTTTTCGAGAAGATCAGTCACTGTTTGATACCACATTGTATCAGGAGCGGCTACACCATTAAAGCCTGGGTATGTAATTAAATGACATTCATGCTCATTTGCAAGTGGTGTTACAATATCAGTCCAAACCTCTCCCGGGCAAGTATAACCAGGGAGAAATACAATGGGACTTCCTTTTCCTATAATTTCAACTTTGATATCCAGCTCTTGAGCGAATAATTGTACAGATGCTAAAATAAATAAACAACTTAGGGTAATTTTGGTAATCGTTTTCATTTTTCTAAAGTTTAATGATTCTTATTACCCTAAGGATTCCAAATTTGAATAAGCGTTACAAAAAAAATGAACTTTTTTTATAATCTGGTTAAAAAGCAATGCAAAGCTCATAACATTACACTCTCACAATCACACCTATCTATCACATATTGTCACCATTAAACTATTAAGTAGCTTTTGTGGTCATCCACAGCAATATTACTTCAAAATTATTAATGCGAATTCGAAATGATAGCGATTACCAATCAACCTATAGAAACAATAAGCATATCTCATTTTTTTTGCGACAGTGTTATTACCTTTGATAACATGTTAAAAATCGACATTCTATCAAGCTTTGATTATACTAATCAAAATCATGTGGTGTTTCTTTTGTTGGCTGCTATTATCACTGTGCTAATCTTCCTAATTAGCAGATATAAACTAAGGGAATATTATAAGTTACGCCAGGTAAAGAAACGTTTTGAGCGCGGTAATAAATTAGAGTTACAAGCAAAGAAATTCCTGAAAAGTAAGGGATATACGATAGTTGATTATCAAAGCTCCTACGAACATCGATACAAGGTTAATGGTGAACTGCAAACAGCCGAAATTCAACCTGATTACATCGTTAAGAAAAACGGAAAGAAGTACATTGTTGAAGTAAAAAGTGGTAATACCGCTATCAATGCATCAAACCGTAATACGCGCCGACAATTATTAGAATACGATTATGTAGTGGAAAATGATGGTGTGTTTTTATTGGATATGGAGAACCGAACGCTTAAACTCATTCAGTTTAAATCAAAGGCTGAAAGGCGCTCCAACAAACAACTAAAAACAGTTATTGTAATCGCACTAATAGCAATAGCCATTCCCTATTGGCAGGTAAAAGTTGTATTAAGCTTATTGTTAATCATGCTTCTTTTCTTTAAAAGCAAATATTAAGTCAGAGCTCTGTTCCTCCTGTAATTTTACAAGAAAAATATCCATCTACTATTGAGATACTTACACAAGCAAAATAAAGTTTTATGCATTTTTTAGTAGGGTAAATAGTATCTGCTTCGGTATGGAAGTAAACAACATTATTTATCCATTACTAAAAAATACACATCATGAAAAATTTATTAAAATCATTATTTAGCACCTTGTTTTTATTGTCATTTGTTATTCTTTCCAATGCACAGGAAGCAGGTAACGGTCCTATTTTAAGTGAAGAGCAAAAAACAATGGTAGCCGAGCATAAGGCTGAAAAAGAAGCCAATCATGAAGCTTTCAAAGCTACCTTGAGCGAAGAACAATTGGCTATTTTGAAAAATAAGGAACTAAGTAAACAAGAAAAACGAAAAGCATTTAGCCAATCGCTTTCTGAAGACCAAAAAGCAATGCGTCATGCCAATAAAGAAAGTGTGATGGCCAATCGGGAGTCTTTACGCAGTACACTAACAGATGAGCAAAAAGAGGCAATTAAAGCCCACCGTGAAGAAAATCGTGAAGAATTCAGAGCATCCTTATCCGATGAACAGAAAGAGCTGATTGCAGCAGCTAAGTCAGAGAAAGAAGCGAATCGTGATGCTGGAGTTGCTAAATTTACACGGACGATTTTTTAGAGATATTAAGACCAAAATAATATCTTAGAAAAATGAGTACACAGAAAAAGTATTACAGTA